>JAYUCQ010000495.1:0-3023 GCA_043740265.1 Hyphomicrobium sp. | reverse complement strand
GCACGGCGTGATCAACGTTCACAACCTGATGGGCCGTCCGAAACTGGCGACACTAGCTGCAGATACCCCTGCCTTCGCTGCAATCGCAATTCCGGCGGTATTGACCAATGTCGCAACGCCCGCTGGCAATGCCTACGTCACCTCGGCCATTGCCGCATTTGGGGATGGGGCGGTTGCTGGATGGGCGATCATTGGGCGGATTATTCCTGTGGCTTTTGGCGCGATTTACGCGCTCTCCGGCACGGTCGGCCCAATCCTCGGGCAAAACTACGGAGCGCGCGAGGCGGGCCGGATGCGCGAGGTTTTTACTGTGTCCCTCGTGGTCATGGCGGTTTTTACAGCAGTGGCCTGGCTGATCATGGCAATGTTCGCCGATTCTCTCGCCAATGCCTTTAATGCCAGCGGGGATGCCCGCATGCTGATTGTCTATTTTTGCCGCTGGCTGTCGCCGTTGTTCGTCTTTCTAGGCGCTCTATTTATTGCCAATGCTGTTTTCAATACCCTCGGCCGCGCCCATTTCTCGACGGCTTTGAATTGGGCCCGGGCGACGATTGGAACAGTTCCGTTCGTCCTTGCCGGCGCTTCCACCGCTGCCGCGCCGGGGGTGTTGGCTGGCAACATGCTTGGGGGCGTTTTATTCGGCCTTGCCGCTGTTGCAATCGGGTATCAATTGATCGGACGAGTGGGCAAGGCTTTCCCAAGTTGGGTATAATTCCATGGTAAATAGCCAAGTCCCCGGTTAGCACGGGTTACTGCAACCGTTTTATGGGCGTGACGTGACCTGTCGTGGCATTGATCCACATCGTCAGTGGGCGTAGGGAGTATGCTGCAGTCGAGTGCTTACAGGCCGGTGATTGCAGAATATTTTTTGGTCTGAAGTTTAAGGTTTCGGGGTCTTAGGCGCGCTCGTGGCAGAAACGTCAGTCTCTCATCGTCCGCTTCAATCGCTCCGGCACGCGCTGCTGGAAATGCCGCGCCACAAGAAACGCGCGCTGCTGGTCGTTTTTGATTTTTTGACGCTGAATGCCGTTCTCTGGGCGGTGATGTCGCTGCGGCTTGGGGTACCCTACTGGCCCGAAGACAGACCCGGTGCACTCGTCGTGCTGGCCGCTCCGTTGCTGACGATCTTGTCGTTTGCCTATGCTGGGCTCTACCGCCTTGTGACCCGGTATTTGGGATCGCGTGGTCATACGCGCATCGCTGCCGCAGTCACAATTTCAGTTCTCGTCTGGTCGTTGCTGGTCTTGATGTCCCGGCAGCCGGGCGTACCACGCACCGTCATCATCACGTACGCAGTCGCTTCAGCTGCCGCCATTATGTTGTCGCGTTATGTGATTGGCTGGATCTTGCGAACGTCGGGCATTAGCTTCCAGCGGCTCGACGCCACCGAGGAGCGCCACGGTGTCCTTATCTACGGTGCCGGCCACGCCGGACTTGAGCTTGCAAAATCGTTATCGCGTCTTCCGGGCCGTGACGTTGTTGGTTTTTGCGATACGTCGCCGACACTTTGGGGGCAGTACATCAGCGGTATAAAAGTGTACCGTCCAGACCGGCTCGACCGGATCATTGAACGTTTCGACGTCAAAGAAGTTTTGCTGGCAATCCCGTCAAGCGATCGCCACACGCGGCGGCTCGTCATGAAGGAACTCGAGAACCATCCCGTCGCAGTCAAAGTTATGCCATCGCTTGAAGACATTGCTTCAGGCCGCGTTGCCGTTACCGATCTGCGGCCGTTGGACGTCGCAGACCTTCTCGGCCGGGACAGCGTGCCACCTGTATCAAATTTGCTTGCTCGCAATACATATAACAAAAATGTGCTCGTGACCGGTGCTGGCGGGTCGGTTGGATCAGAGCTCGTGCGTCAGGTTTTGCGTCAAGCCCCGGCGCGCCTCATATTGTTCGACGTTTCAGAACCGGCGCTATTTGAAATTGAAATGGAAGCGCGGGAGTCGCTGGCGGCATTGCCAGATTCTCAGCATCCCGAAATCGTTGCGGTGCTCGGCTCAATTCTCGACGTGCAAGTCGTGACAGAGACCATCACGCGCTATCGCATCGAGACCATCTATCACGCAGCAGCGTATAAACACGTGCCCATGGTCGAGCATAACGCCGGCGTCGGTCTGACCAACAATGTCTTTGGCACAGAAATCATTGCCGAGGCGGCCGTCGCAGGCGGCGTCGAGCGCGTGGTTTTGATATCCACTGACAAGGCCGTGCGGCCGACCAACGTCATGGGCGCCAGTAAGCGCCTGGCTGAGCTTGTGTTGCAAGCCCGCGCCTCGCATGCGCCATCGACTGTTTTCACAATGGTGCGCTTCGGAAATGTGCTCGATAGTTCGGGCTCGGTCGTTGGCCGGTTCCGCCACCAGATCAAAGCCGGTGGCCCGGTGACGGTCACGCATCCCGAAGTCATCCGCTATTTTATGTCGATCCCTGAGGCCGCCGAACTCGTTATTCAGGCAGGCGCTATGGCCAAAGGCGGCGACGTATTTGTGCTCGACATGGGCGAGCCTGTGAAGATCACCGATCTGGCGCGATTGATGGTTCGCCTGAGCGGTCTCGACGTCCGCGATGAAGTGAACCCTCGAGGTGACATCGAAATCACATTCACAGGCCTTCGCCCGGGCGAGAAGCTCTACGAAGAATTGCTGATTGGCGGCGCGACCACGGGCACCGAACATCCCAGGATTTTGCGGTCCGACGAGCCGTTCCTGACGCCCGCCGAACTCAAGCGGGAACTGGACCTGCTGCGCGCGGCGATCGCGATCCGCGATGTTGATACGATACAAGCCGTCCTGATGCGCACCGTGGAGGGATACCAGCGTGACCGCGATGCGAGCGCCGCAGAAAATGCGTCGGCCGCAAGTTGGGTCGCCCCCTCGCGAACGCTGCACTGACGGTCCGCAGCCCAGCGGCCGAGCCTATGCCCCCAATTTCTCCGGACCTGGTCATTTCTCAGACCCTTTTCCGGGCGTGACTGACGCAGGTGGCAAAGCTGCATTGACCGGCGGCGGCGGGTTTCA
>JAYUCQ010000494.1:0-3038 GCA_043740265.1 Hyphomicrobium sp. | reverse complement strand
GAACGTTGGCCGTTGGCTTGACGTCGAGTTTGGCTGCATGCAGCGGCGACGGCTTCAACAAGTCGGATAGCGGCACGGTGCTCGGAGCTGTTGCCGGCGGCGTAGTCGGCAATCAAATTGGCAAGGGCCGCGGCAACGTGCTGGCAACTGTCGCGGGCGCTGTGGTCGGCGGACTTGTCGGCAGTGAGATCGGCCGTGGCCTAGATCAGCGCGACCGGCAACTGGCACAGCAGGCCGAATTGGATGCGCTTGAGCGCGGTCAGTCGGGCGTCAAGCAGCAGTGGCGCAATCCAGACAACGGCCGCTACGGCGAAGTCATTCCGAGCAAACCATATAAGCGTGGCGCCAATGATTGCCGCGACTTCACGCACACCGTCTATATCGATGGCCGGCCGCAGCAGATGCGTGGCACAGCCTGCCGCAATCCAGACGGATCTTGGCAAAATGTAGGCTAGGGCAAAACACGGTTTAGAGCACTAAGCCCGTTAAGTTTTGCGGTGCTGGATTAAGGTCCCGTCATAATCCGCGACACTTGAGCCCCGGCCTAGCGTGTGCGCTTGCACGCCGGGCAGGTCAATCCTATGCCCTGGATTGACGGATAAAGGGCGCGCAATGTTATTTTGGTTTGCAGTTGCGGTATTGGCGGCGGCGGTTACCTACACCGTAACGCGGCCGTTGATGCAGTCGCCGGTCCGGCTCGCAGATGAGGCCCAGGCGGACCTCGAAGTTTACAAAGACCAGCTAACCGAGATCGATGCCGATGCTGCGCGCGGTGTGATCAGCGCGAGCGAGGCCGAAGCCGCACGCACTGAGGTTTCCCGCCGGGTATTGCGCCGTCCGGTTGATGCGCGAACCAGTCAAAATCCAGTGACGGCATCATCGCTCGTCAAACCCATTTACCTTGCAACGTCGCTGGCTCTGCCGCTTGCGAGCTTGGCTCTTTATATGACGTTTGGGGCTCCCGGTCTGCCGGGTGTGCCGCTGAACGAGCGCCTTGCGGCACCGGTTAAAACCAATCTTCCAGAAGATCTCATCGCCAAGGTGGAAGCGCGGCTGCGCGAGCATCCCGAAGACGGTAAGGGCTGGGACGTCATCGCGCCGGTATATTTAGCCGGCGGTCGTTTTGCCGATGCGGCAGAAGCCTATGCGTCGGCTATGAAGTTTTTGGGCGAGTCTCCGCCGCGGTTGCAGGGCTTTGCCAATGCCCGCATTCGCGCCGAGAACGGCATCGTGCCGGAAGATGCGCGTAAAGCCTTGCAGACGCTGCTGGCTGGCAATCCGAAACTCAGGGAGCCGCGTGTCTGGCTGGCACTGGCGAAAGAGCAAGATGGCAAGCTGGCAGAAGCTGCAGCCGACTATCGCGCCTTGATCGCGGAAGCACCCGAAGGCGCCGTATGGCGGGCACCCCTGCAAGAGCGGCTGGATAAGATAAGCGGCGCTGGGGAACCGGCCTCGCCGGTCGAAAAGGCGCCCGATGCAGCGTCCGCGGCCGCCGTGCAAGCGATGAAGCCGGAAGATCGGCAGGCGTTCATCGGCCGTATGGTGGATGGACTGGCGGACAAGTTAAAAGCCAATGCCAACGACAAAGAAGGATGGCTGAAGCTGATCCGTTCGTATCAAATGCTCGGACGCACGGACGACGCCGTGAAAGCGCTGGCCAGCGCGAAGGCGGGACTATCCGGTGATGCAGCCGCACTTCGCGACGTCGAAGACCTGGCAAAACAGTTAGGTATCGGCGGCTAGACATTGCCGGATATGATTTTAAAAAGGTCAAAAAGCGAATGACACGCAAACAAAAGCGCGGGGCATTGATTGGGGCGGGCGTTCTGACGCTGTCGCTTGCGGCGCTGCTCGTGATGTTTGCACTTAAAGATACAATCGTGTTTTTCCATACGCCGAGCGACGTCGTTGAAAAGCGCATTCCTGCCGGAACGCGCATGCGGCTTGGCGGACTGGTCTCGAACGGATCTGTGGTGCGCGGCAACGGCACCATTGTGACCTTCAAGGTTACCGATACGCTGATGGAAATTCCGGTATCCTACAATGGCGTGCTGCCGGATCTGTTTCGCGAAGGCCAAGGCGTTGTGGCAGAAGGTACGCTGGAGGCGACCGGATCGTTCACGGCTGATACCGTACTTGCCAAGCACGATGAGAACTACATGCCGCCGGAAGTGAAGAAGTCGCTAGAAGCGCGCGGCGTTAAGCTTGGTGCCAGCGCCAATACCGAAAGCCAGCCGAAGCCATAAATCTGTAGAAGGGCATTGCTGCCGTGATCGTCGAGTTCGGACATTTCGCTCTTATCCTGGCGCTGCTGGTGGCGCTGGTGCAAACGGTTGTGCCGTTCCTCGGCGCCCAGGCCCGCGATGCGCGCATGATGAAAGTCGCGGAACCGGCGGCGCTTTCACAGCTGGCTCTTTTGGCACTGGCGTTTCTGGCGCTGATGCACGCCTACGTGACAAGCGATTTTTCGGTCGCCAATGTTGTGGCCAATTCGCATTCAACCAAGCCGCTGATTTACAAAATGGCGGGCGTGTGGGGCAACCACGAAGGCTCGATGCTGCTGTGGGTGCTGATCTTGAGCATCTTCGGCGCGGCGGTTGCGGTGTTTGGCAACAACTTGCCGCTGACGCTGAAAGCTAACGTCTTGTCGGTGCAGGCGGCAATCGCGCTGGCGTTTTTGCTTTTCATACTGCTAACGTCGGACCCGTTCGCGCGCCTTGATCCGGCACCCGCCGATGGCCGCGGTTTGAACCCGATTTTGCAAGACCCGGCGTTGGCGTTTCATCCGCCGTTTTTGTACACCGGCTACGTCGGCTTCTCGATCGCGTTTTCGTTCGCGATTGCGGCGCTGATCGAAGGCCGCATCGATGCGGCGTGGGCGAGCTGGGTGCGCCCCTGGACGCTGTTGGCGTGGATGTTTCTGACGATCGGAATCGCTATGGGATCGTGGTGGGCGTACTACGAACTCGGCTGGGGCGGGTGGTGGTTTTGGGACCCAGTTGAGAATGCGTCGTTCATGCCGTGGCTCGCTGGAACGG
>JAYUCQ010000493.1:0-7397 GCA_043740265.1 Hyphomicrobium sp. | reverse complement strand
CCCGCTTGAACATTGCAGGCGAACGCCCATCGTCACGCGAAACAGCCAACCCGGTCAAAGTGAAACTCGCCGACGAAAAGGATTTTATTCACGAAGGGCGCATGGATTTTGTCGACAACGCCTTGAACGAACGTTCGGGTACACTTCGGGGCCGCGCCGTTTTCACTAACAAGGATGGACTGCTCACTCCGGGGGTTTTTGCGCGGCTCGCGCTGTTTGGTGGCGAAGTCGATGCGTTCTTGGTGCCCGACTCGGCCATTGTTTCAGATCAAGCAAAGAAAATCGTTTTCACGGTGAATGCGGACAATGTGGTCACGGCGGCCCCTGTTACGCTTGGCCCGATCTCGGAAGGCCTCCGCGTCATCAAAAGCGGATTGAAGGCGGAAGACCGGGTGGTCATCGAAGGCATTGCCAATCCGATGGTGCGCCCGGGCGCCAAGGTCACGCCAACGCCCGGCACAATAGCCGTTGCCGATAAATAAATCAGTAGTGACCCAGGGCTCACCAGATGCGATTTTCGCACTTCTTCGTTGACCGGCCAATTTTTGCGACCGTGCTCTCGCTCTTGATCGTCATCGTCGGCGTCATCGCCGAGATGGCGTTGCCAATTGCCGAGTATCCTGAAATTGCACCGCCGACCGTCAACGTCCGGACAACCTACCCTGGTGCATCCGCCAAGGTGGTGGCGGAGACAGTGGCGACGCCGCTGGAACAGGAAATCAACGGCGTCCAGGACATGCTGTATATCTCGTCGCAATCGACCGGTGACGGTCAATTGTCGATCAACGTTGTCTTCAAGCCCGGCACCAACGTCGATCAGGCCCAGGTTTTGGTGCAAAACCGAGTGTCGGTCGCCGAGCCGCGTCTTCCCGTCGATGTGCGCAACATTGGCGTCGTCGTGCGCAAAGCATCGCCAGACCTGATGATGGTCGTGCATATGATCTCGCCCGACGGCTCGCGCGATCAGCAGTACGTCTCGAACTATGCCACACTCTACGTCAAAGACGTGCTGACGCGCGTTCAAGGCGTTGGCAACGTCAACGTCTTTGGCGCGCGCGACTTTTCCATGCGCATCTGGCTTGACCCGGCCAAACTTGCCTCACGTGGTCTAGCCGCAACGGATGTCATCACGGCTCTGCAGGCGGCTAACTTGCAGGTTGCCGCTGGCGCAATCAATCAGCCGCCAGCAAAATCCGACAATGCATTCCAACTATCGGTCACGACGCTCGGGCGGTTGACGACGGTCGAACAGTTCGAGGCCATCGTCGTTCGCGCAGAAAAAGACGGCTCTACAATCCGCCTGCGCGATGTTGCCCGCGTCGAGCTCGGGGCTCAGGACTATCTCGTCAATGCCTACCTGGACAACAAGTTTGCCACCGGCATCGGTATTTATCAACTGCCCGGATCAAACGCGCTCACCACTGCCGCTGCAATCAAGGCGGCGATGGAAACCTTGAAAAAGGACTTCCCACCGGGCGTGGGCTATTCGATCGTCTACAATCCAACCGACTTTATTGCGTCTTCCGTCACGGCCGTGGTTCAAACACTCCTCGAAGCCATAGCACTCGTCGTTCTGGTCGTTCTGTTGTTCCTGCAGTCGTGGCGCGCAGCCATCATCCCGATTGTTGCGATTCCCGTGTCGCTCATCGGCACATTCGCGATCATGGCGGCCGTCGGCATAACGTTCAATACTTTGTCACTCTTCGGATTGGTGCTCGCAATCGGCATCGTCGTCGATGACGCGATTGTTGTTGTAGAGAACGTCGAGCGATGTCTGCGCCAAGGCATGACCCCGCGCGAAGCCGCGCACAAAACAATGGACGAAGTCGGCACCGCCGTACTTGCCATCAGTCTCGTGCTCATTGCCGTGTTCGTGCCGACGGCGTTCATCAGCGGCCTGCAAGGGACATTCTACCGCCAGTTCGCGATCACGATTGCGGCGGCGACGGCAATTTCCGCTTTCGTTTCGCTCACTCTCTCGCCGGCACTCGCCGCGCTACTCTTGCGGCCCCATGACAATCACACGGAAAAGTCCGGTGTGATGCACGCGCTCGGCGCGCCTCTGCGGTGGTTCTTTGACAAATTCAATCGCACATTCGACGCATTTTCCACGGGCTATGGCTGGCTTACCGGCAAGCTAATCCGGCTCGGTACGATCATGCTGATCGTCTATGGCGGATTGCTTGCGCTGACCTGGAACCGTATCGAATCAACGCCGTCGGGCTTCATTCCGCAGCTCGACAGGACCTACTTCATCATTGCGTTCCAGTTGCCGCCCGGATCGACGCTGGCGCGAACTGATGCCGTCATCCGCAGAGCCAGCGACATTCTGCACCAGCACAAAGGTGTGTTCGCGGCTGTGCAATTCGTCGGTCTAGACGGCGCCACGTTCACAAATTCGCCAAACGCAGGCGTGATCTTTTTGCGGCTAAAGACGTTCGAAGAGCGCGCCGCCCTTGGAATGACGAAAGATTCCATCCTCAAGGACGTCCGCACCGAAATGGCCAAGCTCGGCGATGCGTTTGCAATCGTCATCGAGCCGCCGTCTGTTCCCGGTATCGGCACGGGTGGCGGCATCAAAGGCTATGTGCAGGACAAGGGCGGGCGCGGACTGCAACAGCTCGAAGCATCGACATTTGCCGCCGTCGCAGCGGCGAACCAAACGCCGGGCATTGCGCAGGCGTTTTCGCTGTTCAACACGCGCACACCGCAAATTTACGCCGACATCGACCGCACGAAGGCTGAGAAGCTTGGCGTTCCGATCAACCGTGTATTTCAAACGCTATCGGTCTATATGGGCTCGTCGTACGTCAATGACTTTAACTTGCTCGGGCGCACCTTCCGCGTAACGGCACAGGCTGATAACCCTTATCGTCTCGAAGTCCGTGACGTCGCGAACCTTAGAACTACGAATGCTGAAGGCGAAATGGTACCCATCGGCTCGGTTGCCACATTCCAGAACATCACCGATGCCTATCGTGTACCGCGCTACAATCTGTATCCGGCAGCTGAACTTCAGGTCGCGATGAAGCCTGGCGTATCGACCGGCGAAGGCATTGCGGCGATCGAGAAAATCGCGGAGACCAAATTACCCTCGGGCTTCGGCTTTGAGTGGACGGAAATAGCGCTTCAACAAAAGCTTGGCGGTAACACCGCGGCGCTGGCGTTCGGCTTAGCTGTAGTTTTCGTATTCCTGTTGCTATCCGCACTATATGAAAGTTGGTTGCTACCTCTCGCAGTCATTCTGATTGTGCCGATGTGCATCTTGGCGGCCTTCATCGGCGTTAACATTCGCGGCTTTGACCGGAATATTTTGGTCGAAATCGGGCTCGTCGTGCTCGTCGGTCTTGCCGCGAAAAATGCCATTTTGATCGTCGAGTTCGCGAAGCAGGCCGAAGAGCAAGGCATGGACCGCTTCTCGGCAGCGGTCGAGGCGGCACGGACGAGGTTGCGGCCCATCCTGATGACGTCGCTGGCGTTTATCCTCGGCGTTGTGCCCCTGGTGTTCGCCACAGGGGCTGGTGCAGAAATGCGCCAATCGCTCGGCACGGCCGTATTCTCAGGCATGATCGGCGTTACTTTCTTTGGCCTAATCTTCACACCGCTCTTCTACGTCCTGGTGCGCGGGTTCTCAGCATGGCTATTAAAGGCACCAAAGCCGACGCAGCCGTCCGCAGAACCCGGCCCGCCGCCGCAGGATGCCGCATCCGCTTAACCGCGTTCGGGGCTCGCCGCCGCGGCGGGTGCGAGCTATGGTCGTGTGCGTATAAATTCAGAAACAGAGAAGCCGCCGCGCCCATGACCATAAGCAAGAAGCCGACCCGCACCGAGGTCGAGGCCGCGTTCAAGACCATCATCCGTTGGACTGGCGACGACCCAGCCCGCGACGGTCTAAAAGAAACGCCGGCCCGCGTGACGCGCGCTTTTGAGGAATACTTCAAGGGCTATGACGAAGATCCCGAGGCCATTTTGCGAAAGACCTTCGAAGAAATAGAGGGCTATGACGAAATGATCGTGCTGCGCGGCATCCGTTTCGAGAGCCACTGTGAACATCACATGGCACCCATCATTGGCCGCGCCTGGGTTGCCTACATACCGAAGGGTCCTAAGGGCCGCGTTGTTGGCATTTCAAAATTGGCGCGCGTTGTCGATGCGTTCGCAAAGCGGCTGCAGATCCAGGAAAAGATGACGGCGCAAATCGCCAACACGATACAGAAAGTGCTCGATCCCGAGGGTGTCGCTGTGGTCATCAAGGCTGAACATCACTGCATGACCACGCGTGGCGTGCTGAAGCATGGCACCGACATGGTGACTAGCCGCATGCTTGGCGCATTTCGCGATTCACCGCTGACGCGGCAGGAATTCCTTTCGATCGTCACCGAAGATCAGCGTCACGACTGAACATCCGGCGGGTAGCGAACCTCAGCCAGATAAAGTCCGGTTGCCGGCGCGACAGTACCGCAAGCCCTACGATCACGAGCGGCCAGCGCGGCAGCTAGATCAGCCTTTGTCCATTTGCCCTCGCCAACGTGCTTGAGGCTGCCGACCATAGAACGCACCTGATTGTGCAAGAAAGATCGCGAGGCGGCGATAATGTGAATTTCATCACCGGCGCGCTCGACATCAAGCTGGTCAAGCGTTTTCATCGGCGAAGCGGACTGACATTGCGTGGCGCGGAATGTCGTAAAGTCGTGATGTCCAATGAGCACGCTGGCGGCGTCCGACATGGCAGCGGCATCAAGCGCGCCGGGTAACCACCATACCCGATCGCGATCAAGCACCGGCGCGGCTCGGCGCGTCAGAATGCGGTACAGATAGCGGCGCTCAATCGCACTGAAGCGGGCATCAAACGTATCGCTGACGCTCCGGCAAGAAAGCACGACGACCGGGTTGGGCCGCAAATGAAAATTCAGCGCATCGCGGACGCGGTCCGGAAGCCAAGCCCGCGTGAGGTCAAAGTGGGCGACTTGGCCCAGAGCATGCACACCTGAATCCGTCCGCCCGGCACCATGAACGGAAACATGGTCGCCGCTGAACTTGGCGATGGCCTCTTCCAGCGAACCCTGTACGGACACGCCCGCAGCCTGCCGCTGCCAGCCGACAAACGGCGTGCCATCATATTCAAGGCAAAGCAAAAAGCGGGGCATTGAGCGGCTCGAAAGCGTGCAGGACTCGAAATCGTGCAGGACAAGGAGCTGTCTAGTCCGCGTCAGACGCCAGCGCAATGTGTATGCTGTTATTGTAGGCTTGGGATCTAGTGTTGACCGCCGCCCTGCATTGGGCCTTGTCCACCACGATGACCCATACGCCCACTGTCGCCGCCGCCGAGATGATAATAACCGCCTGGCGCAAAGCTTGGACCATAGAACCCAGCGCGGCCACGGTATTCAGAATGGCTCGACGACGATGAACCGCCATCGCCATAGTTGTAGTTGCGGATCACGCGGTTCTCATAGACGTGCGTCTCGTTAAAGCCGAGCGTCAGCGGGGTAGCATTGCCGGGATTAATAATCACCTGCCGCTCCGGCGGCAGCGGACGGATTACGCGAACGCCTTCTTCAAGCGTGACGGTTGCCCCATAGAAGGGCCGCGGCTCTATTCGCGTCGTATACCCTTGCGCTTGAGCGGCAGAAACACTGAGGACCAAAAAGAGAGAAGCGAACGCAAATTTCGGCGACATCGGATAACATCCTTTGTAAGGCTTGGCTTTGCAAGGCCTGGGATTTGAGCCCGATGATAGCGTCTGCCTTGCAGATACCGCAGTACTTTTTTTGGTATGCTTAACGCCAGCGCTAGGCGTTGCGATGGTTATGTGATGCGATCGCCGGCGGCGATTTTAAATCCGCGCAGGAAATCCTCAGCGGCTACAGGCTTTTTACCGGCGCGCTGCACCTCGATCAGCCGGACAGCGCCCGACCCGCAGGCAATCGTCAACTGATCATCGAGAACTCTTCCTGGAGGACCCTTGTCGTCCGGCATAGCGGCGGCGCGCAGTACCTTGATGCGCTCAGGCTTGCCGGAGTGCGCCGTCTCGAACCAACACCCGGGAAAAGGCGAGAGGCCGTGAATCTGATTGACCACGGCTTTGGCATCGGCGGAAAAATCAATCCGCGCTTCGCTTTTGCCGATCTTGGCGGCATAGGTGACGCCCTCGTGGCTTTGCGGCACTGACTTGAGTGTTCCGGTTTCAAGCTGATGAAGAGCTTCGGCAATGAGTTCAGACCCCGCCTTTGCCAGCACGTCGTGCAACGTACCCGCGGTCGTTGCGTCCGTTATCGCAATTTCACGGCTAAGACATACGGGGCCCGTGTCCAGCCCGCGCTCCATTTTCATAATCATGACGGCCGTCGAACGATCGCCCGCCATGATCGCCCGCTGGATCGGGGCTGCTCCGCGCCAGCGCGGAAGTTTTGAGGCGTGAATGTTAAAGCATCCTAGGCGTGGCGCGGCGAGCACCGCTTCTGGCAACAATAGTCCATAGGCGACGACGACTGCCGCATCGGCGTTGAGCGCGGCGAACTCCGCGCGATCATTCTCGAACTTGAAATTCAACGGCGTGAAAACGGTTAGCCCCTTAGACAGCGCAAAAACGTGCACCGGTGAGGGCTGCTCCGCCATACCCCGGCCGGCCGGACGCGGCGGCTGGCTGTAGACAGCGGCAACACGATGCCCGGCGCGCAGAATTGCGTCGAGAACCGGCACGGAAAAGTCTGGCGTACCCATAAAGACGATGTTGAGCGCCATGACTTTACCTTCTTGCGCCCAACGCGCGGTGGCTCAATTCAACGCGCCTGCTTCTTAAATTTGCGAATGATGATGTCGCGCTTCAATCGCGATAGAAAGTCGATGATCAACTGGCCATCAAGGTGATCGAGTTCATGCTGAATGGCGGTTGCTAATAGCCCTTCTGCGGCGAGCTCTTGCTGTTTGCCGTGGCGATCGATGTAACGGACGGTCACCGTCTCGGGCCGTTCGATATCGACGCGTATGTCGGGGATCGACAAACAGCCTTCTTCGTAAAGACGCGTCGTTTGACCGAGTGCGATAATCTCGGGATTCGCCATAGCGATGGGCTTGGGTTTGTCGTCGTCCTCCGACGCGTCAATGACAACGATCCGTTTGGGCACGCCGACCTGTATCGCCGCCAGCCCAATGCCGGGCGCGTCGTACATAGTCTCGAGCATGTCATCCATAAGCTTAACGACCGCGCCGTCGATACTCTCGACGGGGTCGGAGATCTTGCGCAGGATCGGATCTGGCAGGGTTATGATCGGTAAAACAGCCATAGCGTTGACATATGAAACCCGCCGCCGCCGGTCAATGCAGCTTTGCCACCTGCGTCAGTCACGCCCGGAAAAGGGTCTGAGAAATGACCAGGTCCGGAGAAATTGGGGGCA
>JAYUCQ010000492.1:0-3060 GCA_043740265.1 Hyphomicrobium sp. | reverse complement strand
CAGGAGACGAATATCGCTAAGGATTTCCAGTCCGCCCCAAGGCTTGCCAGAACATAGAGCGCCGCACCGAGCGTAAAGAAGATGAAGTACGTCACCTTGCGGCCGAGTTTGTCGGACGACGACGCCCAGGCGATCCGTCCGAAAATGTTGAACAGCGAAATCAAGCCGACAAAACCAGCACCTACGGCTGCGGCAGCGGCGGCAAGTGCTGCATCCTTCTTGACGTCGGCGAATGCCACACCGGCTTTATCGATGAGCGCACCGCCAAAAGTTTCCTGCAACATAGGCGACGCTGCACCGATGATTCCGATACCGGCCGACACGTTCATGCACAGTACCAGCCACAGCAGCCAGAACTGCGGTGTCTTGTGCGCGTCCTTTAAATGCACCTGCTTCGACGTTATCATGGCGTTTGAACTCGCAGGCGGTGTCCATCCCTCGGGCTTCCAGCCCGCTGGCGGCAGGCGATAGTTGAAAGCACCGATCATCATGAAGGTAAAATAGATCGCGGCCATGACGAGGAACGTCTGCCAGACGCCGGGTGACGTGGCGGTCTTGAATTGATCCATCAATAGCGTCGCCATCGGCGAGCCGATCATCGCGCCACCGCCAAAGCCCATGATGGCCATGCCCGTCGCCATGCCGCGCCGGTCCGGGAACCACTTGATCAGCGTTGAGACGGGCGAGATGTAGCCGAGCCCAAGACCAACGCCGCCGATGACGCCCGAGCCGAGCCACAGCATCCACAGTTGATGCAAATAGACGCCGAGCGCTGAAATCAGCAGCCCGCCGCACCAGCACAGCGCCGAAACGACGCCAGCTTTGCGCGGACCGGCGCGCTCCAGCCAGCCGCCCCAGATCGCGGCCGAGACGCCGAGCAGGACGAAGAAAAACGTGTACATCCAGCCGAGGTCGAACTGGCTCCAATTGCAGTCCGTCGCGGTCAGCGCTTTCAGCGTCCCTGCTGCTTTTTCTGCAAATGTTGAAGCCCCCGCCGAGCACTCAGCCAGCGGCTTGCCGTCGGCACCTGTCAGCGCGCCTTGCAGCGGTTTCCAGAACACCGAGAAACCGTAGGCCATGCCGATGCACAAATGAATCGCAAGCGCGGCGGGCGGCACCATCCAGCGGTTGAAACCGGCGGTGGCGATGATCCGCTCGCGATCGAGAAGTCCTGGTGCTGGTTCGGAGCTGTCAGCTTGAGCCGTCGTCATTGGTATGTCTCCCCAAGCCGGCGTCGTCGTGCGCCGCAATCCCCCCACGTCATGGTCTTTATGTGCCACGGCCGGGTTGCCACAATCAACAGCCACCGCGTGCCCAGCCGCCCGAATTTCGCAGGCCGTGGCCGGTGCTGCTTGCCTTTTCGGCCCCGTCTCAGTATCGCTTCGTCAACACTGCTGGTTTAATATCGGCGGTAGGCGGGGCATGTGGTTGGCCATTCGGCCGCCGCCGCCCTCATTTGCCCGCCCCCATTCAACCCGCGCAAGGACCAAAGACCAAATATCCGATCCCGTAGCTCAGTTGGATAGAGCATCTGCCTTCTAAGCAGAGGGTCGCTGGTTCGAATCCAGCCGGGATCGCCAAGTCTTTTTCAGAAAAGACTTTTACGCAATTGCGCAAAGCAAAACGGCCCACTCATTTAAGAGCGGGCCGTTGCACCGGTGTCAGCCCGGCACGAGATCTTGCGTTAGAAATTGACGATGGCACCGACGCTGACGAAATCGATATTCTCGAGGTTCGCGAGAGAGGCCGCACCGTCCACGTCAGCTGTCATGTGCTGGTACTTGAGATAAACCGTCATGGCTGCGGCGTCGATTTCCTGGGCAATTCCACCGCCATACCGGCTGAGCGTGCTTGATGTCGCGCCGGCTTTCAAGGCTGCCGGTCCAAGCTGGTCGATATACTCGGCATAATCGCCGTAGACGATCGTCGCGCCGAGCGGCATCCATTTCTGACGGATACCGGCTTTCACATAATAGTGGTCACTATCAAGCGCAGTCGTTCCATTGGTGAGCAGCGTATTGTTGTTGTCTTCAAGTCCGTAGGCGGCATGGACGAACAGTCCCGACGCGATGTGCTGAATGTACCCGCCAGCTTGAAACACATTCGTGTCCTTGTGTTTCGAAACAGATGGGCCGGTGACGTTCTCGTCGGTGAATTGCGAATACCCGGCACCGAACAGCAATTTAAATCCGCCCATTTCACCGGTGTAGCGCCCGGCGACTTCCCAGACGTCATTCTCGCCCCAGCTCGCCGACGCTGAAAAGCCCGCAAATACCGGCGTGTCGTAGCGCACCGCGTTCATGACGAGGCCGTTGCAATCACCGCCCAGCGGCACCGCCTGCGCATAACAGAAGCCGAGATTGCCCCAGGTCACTTTGGACAATGCTCCGGTCGTGCTGTTGCGCAGGAAGAACTGCGGGAAGCCATCGAGGAAGGTGTAATTATCGTACACCTGCGTCCCGGATTGATCGGTAAACATTGCAGCACTTTTTGCGGCGTTGGCTTGGCGGCCGACGCTAATCTTGCCCAGATCTTTGCTCTGCAAATACCAGTAGGACATTTGGACGTTCGGTCCGGTGCTGAATGTGGCAGAGTTCTGGTTGTACGAAGCTCCGGTTGCCGCATCGCGGCCAAAGGCGTTGTCTTCGAGGTTCTGAATGCGCAGCATGTAGCCTGCAGTCACACCGGGCATGATTTGAGCTTGGCCCGTAAACCGGACGTTCGTTGCCTGAGTTGGACCAAGGCCGTGCAGGTAAGCGTTTCTCTCGCCGCCGTCGTCCCACATTGTCAATTCTTGTGCGACGTAGCCCGTAATCGTCAAGCTGACCTTGCGATTGCCCTTGCGCGCCATTGTGGCCTCGAGTTCAGCGATCCGCTCTTCGAGATCAGCGCAGCAGTTGCCGCCGAGGTCAGCAGCGTTCGCAGTCTGCAGCGCACCTCTCATTACGAGGCCTGCAAACGCGGCCGCGATGCAGCGATGAAAAGACAGGGAACGCGTCAGGTTGGGCTTCGTCATAGTGTATTCGTCTCCAGGATCATGGGCACTGTGGGCACCAAATG
>JAYUCQ010000491.1:0-3066 GCA_043740265.1 Hyphomicrobium sp. | reverse complement strand
GGCTGGGGGCGTGCTTCACAAGCGCTTCTGGCCGGTTTTTCGTAAGTGCCAAATCATATCGGCGAGGAGCAGGCCTGCAATGGCGGCGAGCACAGGTCTCAAATACAAACGGCTGCTGCTGAAGCTCTCCGGCGAAGCGTTGATGGGCAAGGGTGCTTACGGCATCGACATGAGCGTTGCTGATCGTCTTGCGGCCGACATTGCGGAAGCCGTCAAAGCCGGCGCTGAGATCGCGGTCGTCGTCGGCGGTGGCAATATCTTTCGCGGACTATCGGGTGCGGCCAAGGGGATGGATCGTGCGACGGCCGACTACATGGGCATGCTGGCGACTGTTATGAATGCGCTGGCGTTTCAAAACGCACTTGCCCACCAGAAAACACCGGCGCGGGTTCTCTCCGCAATTCCAATGCCCACGGTCTGCGAAAGTTACGTCCGCCCCAAAGCGCTGAGCTACATGGAAAAGGGCCAAGTCTTGGTGTTTGCCGCTGGCACCGGCAATCCATTCTTCACGACAGATACTGCTGCCACGTTGCGGGCCATCGAGATGAACTGCGATGCGGTGGCGAAAGCGACCCAGGTGGATGGCGTCTATTCCGCAGACCCCAAGAAGGATCCGTCGGCCAAGCGCTACGACCGGCTGACCTACGCTGAGGTTTTGGCCAAAGATCTCAAGGTCATGGATGGCGCGGCGATCGCGCTTGCCCGCGACAACGCTCTTCCGGTAATTGTGTTTTCAATCGAAGAACCGGGAAATCTATTGAAGGCCTTGCGTGGCGAAGCCCGCCAGACCGTTATCGAAGGTGCTGGCTAAAGACGTTACGTGGCGCTCTATGGCGCGTGAAGGAGTTCCAATGTCGACGACACATGACATTAAAGAAATCGAGACGCGGATGCGCGCCTCTATGGAAGCGCTAAAGCGCGAGTTCATAGGTTTGCGGACGGGGCGCGCCAGTGCCAATCTGCTCGATCCGGTGCAGGTCATGGTCTACGGCTCGCGCATGCCGCTCAACCAGTTGGCAACGGTGTCGGTGCCCGAGTCGCGGATGATCTCTGTGCAGGTCTGGGACCGCAGCAACGTTCAAGCCGTGGATAAGGCGATCCGTGAAGCCAACCTCGGCCTAAATCCCATCATGGATGGCCAAATCCTGCGGCTGCCCATCCCTTCGCTAACCGCGGATCGCCGCCAGGAGCTGGTCAAGCTCGCGCACAAATATGCCGAGCATTGTAAGATTTCGATACGAAACGTCCGCCGTGAGGCGATGGATGTTCTCAAGAAACTCGAAAAAGACGGCAAGATGAGCCAGGACGATCATCGCGGGCAGTCTGAAAAGGTTCAGGAATTGACCGACCGTCTGATTAAAGAAGTGGACGGTACGACCGCCGCAAAAGAGGCGGAAATTCAGAAGGTATGATATGACGGCGCATCGCCAGATTGGCGGTGCCAGGGTTTCGGTGCGCTGCTCCATTCTGACAGACGAGGGTTCCACTGACCGTGACTCACAGTAGCAATCCAAGCGACAACTGTCAGACCAGAATGAGCCCTCCGCGCCACGTCGCAATTATTATGGATGGCAACGGCCGATGGGCGCGCGAACGCGGACTGCCGCGAACCCTCGGGCATCGGCAAGGCGTCGAAGCCGTGCGCCGCACCGTTCGCGCTTCTATCGATCTTGGAATTTCCTATCTAACGATCTTTAGCTTCTCATCGGAAAACTGGAAGCGACCGGTCGACGAAGTCGATGACTTAATGGGGCTGATGAAGCGCTTCATCCGCCGCGACTTGGCCGATTTGCATAAAGCCGGCGTTCGTATCCGCATGATCGGCGAGCGCCAGCAAGTCGATTCCGAATTGATGATACTGATCGATGAAGCCATTGACGTCACCGCAGCAAATACAGTGATGACATTAGTGATTGCGTTCAACTATGGATCGCGCGGCGAGATAGCTAAAGCCGCCCGGCGACTGGCTGAAGCGGTTGCGGCCGGCACTATTGCTCCGATTGATATTACTCCTGAACGGCTAGGTGCGGCGCTCGACACCTCTGATATCCCGGATCCAGATTTATTGATCCGCACGTCGGGTGAAATGCGTCTATCGAATTTTTTATTGTGGCAGACGGCTTACACCGAGTTTGTATTCCTCGATACATATTGGCCAGATTTTGACCACGCCGTTCTCGAAGGTGCTATTGCTGAATTCCGGGCGCGGGAACGCCGTTTTGGCGGTCTCTCCAAACGCTCCACGGCATGAAAGGCGTTATGACGGACAAAGTGCCAGATGCGCCAGGACCTCAAGTAACAAGTCGTCAGGCGCCGAGCTCTTTTGCTTTTTCGAACTTGTCGCGCGAGTTGCAGTTGCGCATCGCGTCTGGGCTCGGCTTCGCCGTGATTGCACTCGCGATGCTTTATTGGGGTTCTGTGCCGTTTGCGATTTTGCTCGGCCTTGTTGCCGCGGCGATGAGCTGGGAATGGAACCGGATCGTGCGCGGCGAGGGTGAAGACGCCATTGCGGCGGTGCATATCGCAACAGCACTCGCAGCCGCCGGTGTTGCCGCGATCGATCAGGCAGGACTGGCGCTCGCGGTCGTCGCCATTGGAAGCATCACCGTTGCGGCTTTGGCCGTTGGTTCAGGCCGCTCGGCATTGTCGGGTGTGGGCGTACTGTATACGGGTCTTCCCGTTGTCGCGCTTCTCTGGCTGCGTGGTGATCCCTCTCTCGGCCTGCTCGCAGTCTTGTTCATTTTGGCCGCGGTTGTGGCGACCGACACGGCCGCGTATTTCACCGGGCGTGCCGTTGGCGGCCCGAAGTTGTGGCCGTCCGTTTCCCCCAACAAGACTTGGTCGGGCCTAGCAGGCGGTGTCACAGCCGCGGCGCTGACCGGCGCCGTTTTTCCGCTTTTGACCGGCAGCGGTTGGTGGGTATGGTTAAGCGGGCTTGGATTAGTTCTAGGTTTGGTGGCACAGGCAGGCGACCTTGCGGAATCCGCCCTCAAGCGGCATTTTGGCGTAAAAGACGCCAGTGATCTCATCCCGGGTCACGGTGGATTTATGGACCGCATGGACGGC
>JAYUCQ010000490.1:0-3070 GCA_043740265.1 Hyphomicrobium sp. | reverse complement strand
TCAACGGCTGGACCGATGCTCCGAACGCTATCGCAACCGTGGTTGCGACTGGCGTGATGTCGCCACGCAGCGCGATTCTCATGGCCGTAATCATGAATACTGTCGGCGCAATGGCTGGCACCGCGGTTGCAAAGACTGTTGGGCAAGGCATCGTTGTTCCGTCGGCCTTGACGTTGCCGGCGATCACCGCCGCTATGCTTAGTATCATTGCGTGGGGCACGTTTGCGGCGCGCGTAGGTATGCCGGTCAGCAAATCGCATGCGCTGCTCGCCGGTCTTGCAGGCGCTGGCTTTGCGGGCGGCGGCCTTAACGCGCTGCAATGGGCTGGATGGCAAAAAGTTCTGACCGGCATGGCGCTTTCGATCGGTCTTGGTTGCGTCGCCGCACTTGTTTTTGGACTAATCATTGTGCGCGTTTCAGGCGCGACAAAACCCGGCCGCTCTAAACCGCTGTTCGATAGGCTGTCCATACTTGCCGCGTGCTTTATGGCCTTCAATCACGGCCTCAATGACGGACAGAAATTCATGGGCGTTTTTGCCATGACGCTGTTTGCTGGCGGCGCCATCCCGGAATTCAAAATTCCGTATTGGGTTATTATCTTGTGTGCGAGCACGATGGGCATCGGCACTTCGGCGGGCGGATGGCGCATCATCAAAACGGTTGGCGCCCGGATGACCAAATTGCAGTCATGGCAGGGGTTCGCGGCACAGACCGCTGCGGGACTGACGATATTCGGCGCGTCGGCCTACGGCATTCCGTTGTCGACGACCCACACGATCACCAGCGCTATTGTGGGCGCGGCCGGTAGCCGCCGCTTCTCCGACGTCCGCTGGTCCGTACTGCAGCGGATTTTGCTGGCTTGGATCGTGACCTTTCCTGTTTGCGCGGTTGTTGCCTATTTTGCGGCTCTCGTGGCCAACCGCTTGTTTGCATCGTGAGACGCGAGCGACGGTGCCTGTGTTGCTGTAAAATGTTATTTCAAATGTCATTTTCGCGCCCTATTGCACGCGGCTGATAGCAACCGCCTTTGAAATGACGGGGTGTTAACTTGCATAGCCGGAAGCAGGCCCTATCACTGGCGCTTTGTCCTGCGGCATACTCCTCTACCGGCCGACGTGATGTGTTGAAACCTTGCGTGCGGCCAGTGTAATCTAGCGAGTACAATCTGGCTGAGCCTTGAAGTTTTGGGACCGAGCGAATGCGAGTGAAGCCAATCAGCACCATCGCCACGTCGCGCATTGGTCTTGCGGTCCTTGCGATTTTGAGCTGGACAGCACCCGCGCAAGCGCAGGGACTGCCGCTCATCCGCGATAGCGAAATCGAATCCTTGCTCACCGACTATGCCAAACCGATTTTCCGTGCCGCCGGGTTCGGCAGCGGCCGCGTGACGGTGCGCATTGTACGCAATGAAACATTCAACGCGTTCGTGCTCGATGGCAGCAATGTCTTTGTTCATACCGGCACGTTGATGCAGGCCAATACGCCGAACGAAGTCATCGGCGTCATCGCGCATGAGTCCGGTCATATCGCCGGCGGGCATATGGCGTCTCTTCGCGCCCGTATCGCCAAGGATCAAACTCGCGCCCTGCTAACACAGATCATTGGCATCGGCGCGATGGTTCTCGGCGGAGTCGCGGGCGGAGACGGCGGCCGCGAGACCATGCAGGGCGGACAAGCCGTGATGCAAGGCGGGCAAGACGTAATCATGCGTGGCCTTTTGTCCGAACGGCGGTCTCAGGAATCGGCGGCCGACCAAGCCGGTTTGAAATATCTCAATGCGACGAAGCAATCCGGCAAAGGCATGCTCGCGACGTTTGAGCGCTTCCAGCAGCAAGAATACGTGTCCGACCAATATAAAGACCCGTTTGTCCGCAGCCATCCTGTCGCCACCGATCGCTTGAACCGGCTACGCGAATTGGTTTCGGCCAGCGCCTACGCCGATCAACTCGATGTCCCAGCGCTGCAACTTCGTCATGACCTGATGCGGGCCAAGCTCTCGGGCTACCTCGAGCGCCCAACCACAACCTTCAACCGCTATCCGGCGGCCGACAAGTCGCTTCCGGCCCGCTATGCCCGCGCCATCGCCCGCTTTTTCCAAGGCGGCAGCGGCGCGCTTGAGGCCTCGCTTGTGGAAATGGACGGTCTACTCAAAGAAAATCCAAACAACGCTTATTTCTGGGAAGCCAAAGGCGACGTCTTGATGCGATCCGGCAAAATGAAAGAGGCGGTACCGGTCATGCGTCAGGCTTTAAAACTGGCACCTGACAGTCCGCTGATCCGGGTTCAGCTGGCGACGGCGATGCAAAGTGCCAATATGCCGGAAACCTTGACAGAGTCGGTCGAACTGCTGCGCAAATCATTGATCGAGGATGACAACCCGCAGGCCTACCGGATGCTCGCCAACGCCTTCTATAAGCAGGGCAAAGGGCCTGAGGCCGACGCCATGACAGCGCAGGCCTATTTCCTCGAAGGCGACTTGAAGCAGTCACAGATTTTTGCCAAACGGGCACAGGCGAAGCTGCGGCAAGGTTCGCCCGAATGGATCAAGAACGACGATATCATCAATTATAAGCCGCAGACCTGAGAATTGAGACCTGAACTGCATTTCAAGACCTAGACCGGGAAAGTGAACGCTCATGCCGTCAATGAAAAACTGGACCAAGGCTCTGACGCCGCGCTATGGCCGCGCCATACTCGCAGCGTGCGTCGCGGCGTTAGGGTTTGCTGCATTGGCAGCATCGACGCTGCCGGAAGCTTTTGCCGAGGAACCGGTGGCTAGCGCTGCGACGGCGTTCAGCGATGAGCAGAAAAAAGCCATTGGCGAAATCGTCAAAGACTATTTAACGAAAAACCCTGAAGTTTTGGTCGATGTGCAAGCGGCACTCGAAGCCAAGCTCGAGAAGGAACAATCTGAAAAGCTCAAAACGTTTCTTTCTGAAAACGCCAAGGACATTTATCGCGGAGCCGAGAGCACGGTGGCCGGTGATCCCAACGGCGACATCACCGTCGTCGAGTTCTTCGATTACAACTGCGGCTATTGCAAACGCGGCTTGCCTCAGGTTCAGAAACT
>JAYUCQ010000489.1:0-3070 GCA_043740265.1 Hyphomicrobium sp. | reverse complement strand
CAATTGCGACGGCGGATGTTGCGAACACCAAAAGTGCTGAGAACGGCGCTCCTGAAACCCCGTCGCATCCGTCAAACATGACGAACATGACAAGCATGACTGGAAGCGCAACAGCGAAGATTATTTCGCTTTTGCCGGTGCGCTTGTCTGACCGTCTTGCCGAGGTTGGCAGCAAGGCGCTGGCCGAAGAGACAAGTGTGGTGGCAACCGCTGAAACAGGTGTTGAGCGGGGCATAGCTTCGCACAAAATCAAAATCAGCAGCAAGGCGCAGACCCGCGAAAGTTTGGGCCGCGAGACTCAGGGCCGCGAGTTGACAGCGTTGCGCTCCGTCATCGCAGATTCGAGCGCTGGGTCGCATGTCCTCGTGATAGGGCCAGCAGGCAACGGCCGCCGCACCGCAGCCCTCGGTATCGCTCGCGACATCGCCAAATCCAGGCCTCGGCCGCCCGATTGGGTCTACACAGCAACCGCGCGTCACGGTGATATGCTGCACCCGCACGCCGTGCCCGCTGGAACCGGAGAGCGCGTCGTTCGCGATATTCAGGACGCCTTGGCAAAATCGTCGGCCATGCTGAACCGGCTCATTGCCAGCGACAGTCATCAGATGACGCTCGCCGTTCTGGAAGAAGAACATCGCCACCGCGGCGACGGCGGGCTTGACCAGCTGAAGCGCCGGGCGGAAGCGCAGAATATCGCGCTGGTTAAAACAACCGAAGGCTTTGTGTTAGCGCCGATGCACGAAGGCCGTGTTGTTCGCGCCGATGTCTTCCGCGCTTTGCCAGAAGCGCTGCAGCGCGACGTTGAATCAAAAGTGACCGCGTTTGAGGCGGAACTCCAGGCCTTGCTTGTGGCCTTGCCCGGTAACGATGTTGCGATCGACGACCGGCATTTAGCGCTGGCGCTGGAAGTCGCCGAACGCGCCGTGAAACCCAATCTCTCGGTGGCGCGCAAATTGTTCGCGCAAGACACGGCGGTGGCGGATGTGTTTGACGCCATTGAAGCCGATTGGACGCGGCGCGCTGTTGATGTGGTGCGGCGGTCTGGACAAAACGCGCCGCTGGCGGTGCCGAGTTTGCACGCCATTTCTGCCGCAGCGGACGGTGGTGCGCCGGTTGTGCTGGCGCGCAGTGCTGGCGCGCGCGATTTTGCCGGTGAAATTGGCTACGGGCTCACCGGAGCAATTGCTGTCCGTCCCGGTCACTTGGCGCGAGCCAACGGCGGGTTTTTAATCATTGACGCTTGGCGGCTGGCAGCCGAACCGCAAGGCTGGGCCGTGCTCAGCGCCGCGCTTGAAACGGGATTGCTGCAGCCCGCGTCCGCGCCTGGATTGGCGGTCACGGCCAGCCCATTGCCGTTGGACTTCAAGTTGATCTTGATTGCCGAAAACGAAAGTTTGGCCAAACTCAAAGCTATCGATCCAAGGACGGAACAATACTTCGGCGCCGTCGTGGGCTTTGAAGGTACCGTCACCTCACTTGACGCTTTGCCATGATCGCGCACGTTGCAGAAGCGTCGGAGGCGAGCGGGCGTGTTCTGCTGTGGCTTGAACCCGGCGCGGTGTCGATGCCGCAGACGTTCGACGCGTCAGTGCATATCGCTAAGGCCTACGCTGCAGCACTCGAAACGGTCGTGATCGACGGACCTGCGCCATGTGCTATCGATGGCATACCGTCAGCGCACGTTTCCCTGTTGGGCAAGCTGACGAAGCCGTCGCTTAATTTGGCGTCGATGCCGGATGCGCGCGCACTTCTGGCTGAACGTCAACGCCGCGAAGTTGGCACGCGCGCGGCGGATGCTAACGTCGTGATCAGTCACGCTTCGGCGGGCGGTGACGCAATTGACCGGCTGGCCGAGATGTGCCTGCAGCGCGGGCCGTGGAATATCGTTGCGGTGTCGCGGCCGCCGTCGGCAGAATTACCGGCCATTCTGAGTTCCATTCTCGCCAACGTCAGTGGCGCGACAGGTGTGGTTGTTGCTGGCCGCCGGGCTGCGACGTTGTCGGCTGATGTTGCCGTCGTCGTCGAAGATGGAGAACGCATGCCATCGATGCTGCGCGCCGCTGAGCGCCTCGTGAAGCCCGGCGGGCGCATTCACGTGATGATTGCAGCTGAAACGGCCGCTGGTTATGCCGAACTCGATCATCAAGTCCGTCTTGTCACTGGTCCAATGCCACGCTGCGTCTTGCATATGGGCGGGCCAGATTTCGGCGTAACTGGGTCTTGGGATGAGACGTTGTTCCGGCTGCGCGCCGGTTTTGTCATTGCCCGCTTTGGCGGCACGCTGCTGGGGGACAACCGGGCATTGACGCGGCTGCTGACACTTTCACCGGCACCGTTTTTATTGGTCCGCTGATGCTGATTAACGCTCGTCCGCCAGCGCGCGCATAAGTCTATCAACCTCTTCGGCACCGCCCGAACGTTTGAGCTCGTGGAGCATCTCGCGGACCTGGGCTTGCGCTTCGCGAAGTTCGCGTTCGTTGGGTTCCTGATCTAGCGGCGGCAGACCGGCGATGTCCGGGGCAACACCGTGGTGCGGCCGCTGGACGTTGACCGGCTCGGGACGCTTTGCTGTGCTGGCGACGTTGATCGTCATGCTCTTGATGCCGGCAATTCCAAACATGGTCGACGGTATGCTGGTGTCGACCGTGATTGAGAGCCACGTGTCGTCGGACGCGAACGTCAGCACATAGTCGAGGTCTTGACGGCCGGCGGGCAGATTGGTTCGCATGTAGCCGCGGACGGCGTCTTCGATTTGATCATGCGGGGCACCCAGCATTTTAGCGCCGTTTTCAGCCGCCGTGTCGGCCGCATGTGTGATCGCGGCACGGGCATCCTCGGCACGCGAAAAATCGATTGCGATCATCACAAGACAAATCAGAGGCACAGCAAGCAGCGCGAACAGCACAGCCGTGACACCGCGCGTGTCATCGCTGAAGGCTTTAAGTCTCAGAGTTGTGCTTGTCAGTAAAGGCGTCATCGGCGTCCCGGATCATGGCCTGCGATGCAGAGTGAACGGGACCGGCAAAATAGTCGTGTAGCTTGGGCGGAACGGCGGTATTTCACGCGATCA
>JAYUCQ010000488.1:0-3070 GCA_043740265.1 Hyphomicrobium sp. | reverse complement strand
AACGTCGTCGCCAAAGTGACGGACAGCGGCAACGCCAACGTGCTGGTGACGGAACGCGGTTCGAGCTTTGGCTACAACACGCTGGTCGTTGACATGCGGGCGCTGCCGCAGATGGCTGAGATTGGCGCGCCGGTGATTTTCGATGCGACGCATGCCGTGCAGCAACCTGGCGGGCAGGGGACGTCGTCGGGAGGTGATCGGCGTTTCGTTCCGGTTCTCGCCCGCGCGGCTGTGGCGGTTGGCGTGGCCGGGCTTTTCATCGAGACGCATCAAGATCCCGATCACGCGCCGTCGGACGGGCCCAACATGGTGCCGCTGAAAGACTTCGCGGCGCTCATTGCCGATTTGCAAGCCATCGATCGCGTTGTCAAAAGCCAGAAGAGCGCACGCTAGGCCTCGTTCCGGAAAGTTTGGCCGGAAAGGTTGGACCTCAGCGCACGCTCTTCTTGGGAGTGGCATTTTAAGAGTAACGGTCGACGTCGCGTCAGGGTGTGGTGCCGCCGGTACGGGGATCGGGCGGCGTCGCAACAGGACGTTCTGGCTTCACGCTTAGTTCAGGCAGTTCAGATCGGGTCTCACTTCATTTCCGGCCAAGAATTTTCACGCGACTGGGGTGGGTGCAACACCACGCAGTCATTCCCGCCCGGGCATCAGTTTTGTCAGATCGTCTCGTTGATCAAATTGTCTTGGACCACAGGACGGCCGCAACGGCCTCGACGTGAGCCTTGCTCGTCAGTCCGCCAAACTGCATCTCCAGTGACGGAGCTTGTGCCATCATACACGCGGATCCGGGACAGGCAGAGGGCGGTTGGAGCATGCCAACATTGACGGCGGCCATGGCCATCGTCGTCGCGAGCAGGCTGGTGGTGGAGAGGCAGGAGAAGTAGGCAAGCGCACGCGAAACGAGTTCATAATGCATCGGTCAACCTCACAACGCAGGAACAATGGGTAGATACAGATGGTATGACGACACTTCACTTGCAGGATCCGGCAGAAGGGAAGGGAGAGACAACCCCGGCCGATGTGTTGACGATACGGCAACCTCGGTTAAGGACGGGTTAAGGTTATTACTTCGTGAATAAAAATGCCGGTCGAGGGGCGGCAAATGCGCTCTGTGTTTCGCCTGATCCGGCCAGCGTTAACCAGCGTAAACGTGTCCACGGGTTAAAGGCGGTTAAAACGTGAAGATTGCAGTTATAGGGGCCGGCATTTCCGGGCTCAGCGCCGCTTGGCTGCTGGCCAGCAAACACGACGTGACCGTCTTCGAGGCCGAACCGCGCTTGGGCGGTCACGCCAATACGGTTGATGTAGACGCCCCAGATGGCCGCTGCCCGATCGATACCGGGTTCATTGTCTACAACACCGCCTGCTATCCCAACCTCATCGGATTGTTCGAGGCGCTGAAGGTTCCGACCGCTGAAACCGATATGAGCTTCGCAGTCTCCCTCGATGCCGGCGGCTACGAGTATTCAGGCTCCGGCCTCGGTGGCCTGTTCGGTCAGCTGAGCAATGTTACCAGCCCGGCGCACTGGCGCATGGTAAGTGAAATTCTGCGTTTTTTCCGCGAGGCCAACGCCGTTGATCTCACCGCCATCGATCCGTCGGTGACGCTTGATGAGTGGCTGTCGGAGCGCGGCTATTCCAAGCGTTTCGTCCACGCTCATATCGTGCCGATGGGAGCTGCAATCTGGTCGACACCTGCCGACGAGATGCTGGCTTTTCCGTTTGCGGCGTTCGTGCGATTTTTTGCCAATCATGGTTTGCTGCAGTCGTTCAACCGGCCAGCGTGGCGCACTGTGCGCGGCGGCAGCCGCGAATACGTGCAGCGGCTGACGGCGCAATTGCCAGGTCGCAAGGCGGCGGGTGATCCAGTCGTTGCCGTTCGCGGCGGCGCAACGAGCGCCAGGGTCGAGACCCTAAGCGGAAAAAGCGAAACATTCGATGCGGTGTTGATCGCATGTCATGCCGACGAAGCACGCAACCTGATCGCGCCCGAAGACGAGGCGGCGCGCCGTCTTCTGTCATCGTTCCGCTATGCGGCAAATGAGGCGATCCTGCATACCGATATTGGTCAAATGCCGCGCCGCCGCCGCTTGTGGTCGAGCTGGAATTATATTGGCGCTGCAGAGGAACTTGACGGCGGCCGGTCGCAACGCCTCGCGGCGTCGTATTGGATGAACAAGCTGCAACCTTTGGCGACGAAAACGGACTACTTCGTGACGCTCAATCCGCTGAGCCCGATTGCCAAAGACCACGTCGTTCGCAGCTTTTCCTATACCCATCCGATGTTCGATGCTGCGGCGCTTAGCGCCCAACCGAAACTTTCCAGCCTGCAGGGACGTAACTCGATTTGGTTTGCCGGCAGCTACTTCGGCTACGGCTTCCATGAGGACGGCGTCCAAGCGGGGTTGGCCGCAGCCGAAGACATGAGCTTGCGCATTGGTGGGACCAGCGGCAAAGTTGTGCGGCCGTGGACTTGGGACCAGCGTCATGGCCGCATAAGCAGGCCGGCAAATGCCGGCCGTCATGCTGGGCGCCAAGCAGAGGTAGGGGTATGAAGCAGCCTGACGCTCTGATCTTTGCCGGCCGCGTGGTCCATAAACGGTTGCGGCCGAAGCGGCACGGCCTCAGCTATCGCGTCTTCACGCTGCTTCTTGACGTTGATCAACTCGACGCTGTGGTTCGCAGATGCCGGCTGTTCTCACGCAATAGCTTCAACGTTTTCAGTTTCCACGACAAGGACCACGGGCCGGGTGATGGCACGTCCATCAAAGACGTTGCGCGCCTGAGCCTTGCAAATGCCGGGCGGCCGTATGAGGGCCGCCGCATTCTACTGCTCACCTATCCGCGGCTCTTTGGCTACGTCTTTACGCCGCTCAGCGTCTTCTATGTTTACGCGCCGGACGGCACACTCGAGACATTGATCTACGAGGTCAACAATACGTTTGGCGAGCGCACGAGTTACGTCGTGGCTGCCCGGTTCAGTGACGCGGAATTTGTATCCACCGCGGCCGCTGGCGAATGGCGAGACGTACATTTCCTTGGCGCACGCCTGCGCATAGACGCCGCC
>JAYUCQ010000487.1:0-3074 GCA_043740265.1 Hyphomicrobium sp. | reverse complement strand
GATCGTAGTCACGGCTATCAACCGGCTCGCCCACACTGATGTTGGCTTCAACCGTATCGAGGCCTTGATCCTGAAGTGCGTACGTCTGGATCTTTTTGAAGAGACCAATACCGCGGCCCTCATGATAAGGGACATAGACGATGGCGCCGTATGGCCCGTCGGTAATCACTTTCAACGCCGCTTGCAGCTGCTGATAGCAGTCGCACCGCAAGGAGTGAAAGATATCACCCGTGACGCAGCCGGAATGGATACGCACAACCGGCAGCGTAGCCTTGGACAAGCCCGCACCGCGATGGATGAGAACCAGAACCTGCTCTTCATCGGTGTCACCTTGATAGGCATGCGCCTCAAGCGACAGTTCGCGTCCCTCGAACGCAATCGGAAGGACTGTCTGCACAGACCAATCAGCCGGCAATTTCACGGATTTCAAAGCACCCAAGTGGTCGTACTCCTGCACTGCCGTGAGGCATATGCCTCAATCTTCAATGAAAGCAAACTCGATGATCCGCGCCCCGTCCGCACAGCATCTACTTACATTTTAGTTGTGAATGCGCACTTTGGATCACTTAAGTCTCTGAAAATAGTCGCCTTCAAGGCGTTTTACAGCTACCCGCGACTGGCTGAGATGGGTTGCGGGGCCAGCAATTGCAAGGGCGGGTTCGAATGCCGTATCTGGCCGGGTTAGCGCGCGCGGAGACGCCCCAACTCGATTTTGGGACAGCGATCCATCACCACCGTCAGTCCGGCAGCCTCGGCTTCTGCCGCCGCCGCCAAGTTAACGATGCCGAGCTGCATCCAGACAACATTTATCCCAAGTTGATCGCGGAGTTCGATCGCGTCTTTAATTACGCCGAGCGCATCGGCTGAATTGCGGAAAATGTCGACCACATCGACGGGCGCTGGAACGTCGCTCAGCGCGCCGTAGACGGTTCGCCCGAGGATCTCCTGGCCCGCCAGCCCAGGATTGACCGGATGCACCGTGTAACCATTCGCAATCAGCGTTTGCATCACGGCATAACTTGGCCGCTCCGGCTTATTGCTGGCACCAATGACAGCAAACACTCTTGCATCCGCGAGGAGCTGAGCAATGGCCGCGTCGCTATTGCGATCTGCTGTCATGTTGAGGCCCCCGGTAACGTCACTCGACCATCGGGATCCAGCGGCATGAACGGATTACACGCGACTTCCCAGATGTGGCCGTCAGGATCAGCAAAATATCCAGAGTAGCCACCCCAAAACACTTTTTGTGCCGGCTTCAAAAGTCGGGCGCCCTTCGCGACGGCCTCTGCCAGGACGGCATCGACGTCCGCTTCGCTCGCAACGTTGTGCGCCAGCGCCATACCGGAAAATCCCGGCGCGCTATTATCGATATGCGCGTCTTCAGCCAGGGCAGCCCGGCCAAACAGCGCGAACACCACGCCGCCTGCATCAAAGAATGTCACAGACTCTTGACTGGCTGAAGAGGCTTTAAATCCCAAATTCTCATAGAACGTCCGCGATGCGGCAACGTCTGCAACGCCGAGTGTAATAAAACTGATGCGCGGATCCATGCCTCAGGTCTTTGTCCACACCGGCAGCCGCTTTTCAATGAAGGCGCAAATGCCCTCGTTGGCGTCGGCGATCATCATATTCTCGACCATCACCTGGGCGGCAAAATCATAGGCCTCACCCAGCGGCAATTCGATCTGCCGGTAGAACGCCGCCTTACCAATTGCGACTGTGGTTTTCGATTTGGCCGCGATGCGCCGCGCCATCGTGAGCGCTTCGTCAAGAACGTGTTCGGCTGCGACCGCGCGATTGATCAAACCGTAATTCACCGCGTCGCTGGCCGATAGCGTTTCGCCAAGCAGCAGCATTTCCATCGCGCGCTTGCGCGGCACATTGCGTGACAGCGCAACCATAGGCGTTGAGCAGAAAAGGCCGATATTGACACCTGGCGTACCAAACTCGGCCGTCTCGGCGGCGACAGCCAAGTCACAGGTCGCAACTAGCTGACAGCCTGCCGCCGTTGCCGTCCCTTGCACCGCTGCGATCACGGGCTTTGGACAAGCAATGATAGCCTGCATCAGACGCGCACAGCGGGTCATCGTTTGATCGAAAAACGCCTTGCCGCCATCGCTGTCACCACGACGCGCTGTCATTTCCTTCAAGTCGTGACCGGCGGAAAACACTGGACCATTCGCAGCAATCACAACGGCTGCCACTGTGTCATTGCCACTGGCGTCAACGATCGCGTCATGCAACCCTTCAATCAGCGCCATCGACAGCGCATTGCGCGCTGTGGGCCGGTTGAGCGTGACGACGGCGATGCCCGGCTCCGGGTACGAGACCAATAGTTCCGGGCCGGGCGTTGCGACGCGTTCTTGCATAACGATCGATCTGCTCCGCAGCGCTACTGCAATGCTTTCTCAATGTCCGCGCGATGTGCTTTAACGATGTCGATGTTTTCTTTGTTCTGCAGCGGCGGGGTTGTTTTAATGGCTTCTGAAAGTTCTTCCGTCAGCTGCTTTTTGTCGGCCTCTGGAATGCTCTCGTCCTTCTTGACGTCTTCTAGTTCCTTTTGCAGCGCTTCGACCGGATCGGTGAAGGTGCCCGATTGAGCGTCAAGCCCTGCCATAACGATCGAGATGTTGGCAGCAACATCATCGAGCTCAGCAAAATCAGCAAAGCCATGCTTCTTTGCGATGCCTTCAAGCTCAGCTTGCAACGCTGGATCAGGCTTTTCGCCGGCCGCCTGAATCTTCGACGCCATCGACGCCAGATCAGCCTGAGCCGCAATGAAATTGGTGACCTGAACATCTGTGAGTTTGATCTGCTTGACGTCGTCGGCGAACGCCGGCGCCACACACGTCGCCAATCCTAGCCACAGCCCTGCGAGCAAAACTCCAAGACCCTTCGTGATACGATCAGACAAGACCGTCATGAGCATTTCTCCTCGAACCTTATGACCCGACTCAGCGGGCTTGGCTTCGACCGGAACCTGACACGGCGACTGAGACGACAATAAGAAGCAAGACCCCGATTGCTGCGTTTCGAGCAAATCATGATTTGACGCCGGATGCACGGGTGGCTTT
>JAYUCQ010000486.1:0-3084 GCA_043740265.1 Hyphomicrobium sp. | reverse complement strand
GAACAGATTTCAGAAACCATCCGCGTCGCAACGATCGGCGACGTCGATGCCAATCTGGCGAAGTTCAACGCTGGCGACCGGCAAGTTCCGATCCGGATTGAGCTGACGCGGATATCACGAACAGACATCGCCCGTATCGAGCAGCTGCGCGTCAACAACACTGCTGGTAAATCCATCCCGCTGACAGCCGTTGCCGACGTCACATACGGTCAGGGTCCAAGCACAATCACGCGCTTTGACCGCAAACGCAGCGCCAAGATCGGCAGCGATCTGGTGCGCGGCGTGGCGCTATCGGTGGGGCGCGAAAAATTCTTGAAGGCGGTCGAAGACGCTAAGCTGCCAGCCAGTGTCACGCTGGAAGCGGCCGGCGATGCCGAAGTCCAAGACGAGGTTGCACAGGGCTTTATCACGGCAATGGGCACGGGCCTGCTGCTCGTACTCGGCGTGCTCATCCTGCTGTTCTCAAGCGTGACTCAGCCGATCACCATTCTGTTGTCGCTGCCGCTGTCATTCGCCGGCGTCGTTGCCGGATTGCTGGCGACCAACAACGCCGTCACCATGCCGGTCTACATCGGCTTGCTGATGCTGATGGGCATCGTCACCAAGAACGCGATCATGCTTGTCGACTTCGGCGTCGAGAAAATGAAAGAGGGCATGCCGCGTACGGAAGCAATCATTGACGCCGGCCGCAAGCGCGCCCGCCCGATCGTCATGACCACGCTGGCGATGGCGGCTGGCATGTTGCCGAGCGCGCTCGCCTATGGCGACGGCGGCGAGTTCCGCGCACCGATGGCGATTGCCGTGATCGGCGGCTTGCTCGTATCGACCGTGTTGTCGCTGGTCTTCGTGCCTTCATTCTTCACCGTGATGGACGACCTCGGCATTCTGATGGGCCGTATTTTCGGCCGCTTTATCGGCCCAACCGACGAACCGGGTGCAACGCTTGAAACAGCGCCAGCGGTTGCTGCCAAACCGCATGCGGTACCAAAAGCCATCGCGGCGGAATAAAATATATGTCCGCTCAGAGATTGTGATTGGCGGTCGGAGTACCTAGTTTGGCGGCAGTCTGTCTTTGGGCTGTAACCTGACTAAGTGAGGACCTGCCATGTTCGACGCCAAATCCATTCTTGAAAGCATCGTCAAGGGCGCTGCTCCGCAGGCACAGTCTCCGCAAGGTGGCGGCGGGCTCGGCGGGCTGGGAGACATCCTCGGTCAAATCCTGCAAGGCAGCGGAGCACAGCAGGGCTCACCCAGCGGTCAAAGTGGCGGTGGCCTCGGCGGCGGGCTAGGCGACATTCTCGGTCAGATCGGCAAAATGACGAACCCGAAGGGCGCGGCAACCAACGCCTCTCCAGATCAAAATGCACCAGCGAGTGGCGGCGGCTTAGGCGACATCCTGGCTCAATTGCAGCGCCAGCTTGGACAGGCTGGCCAAGGCGGCGGGACCGCCCGCGGCCCTCAGGCAGACGCTTCCGGTGGCGGTCTCAGTGATATTCTCGCACAGTTGAAAGACAAGCTTGGTCAGGCAGGCGGAGCTGGTGGCGCCGGCGGGCTTGGTGACATCTTGGGACAAGTGCTCGGCCAGGCGACGTCGGGCATGAAAGAAGGCGCGACGCGCATCGGCGAAGCAACCGGCGCGAAAGACGCCATCGGCCGCGCTACGGGCGGACAATCAACGGAAGAGCTTCTGGAAAAACTGCGCGGCCTTGTGCGCGATAACCCGGTCGCGGCAACAGGCGCAGCGGCCGGTGCCGGCGGCGTGTTGCTCGGGACCCGAGCCGGACGCGCGGTTGCAGGCAGTGCCGTGCGCATTGGCGCGCTCGCACTCATTGGTGGCCTCGCTTATAAAGCGTTTCAGAATTATCAGGCAGGAAAGCCCCTCGTCTCGGGCGTGACGCAAGCCGAAGCAGCGCCTGCCGGCTCCGGCTTTGAACCTGCCGCTGTCACCAACGAATCTGCTGCCCTCTACATCCGCACGATGATTGCAGCTGCAGCGGCAGACGGGCGCATGGATAATGCAGAGCAAGCAAAAATCATCGGCGCTTTGAAGCAGGCAGGTGCTGACGCCGAAGCCGAAGAATTTATGGCCAATGAATTGAACAACCCAGCAAGCGTCGAGGATCTGGCGGCGGCTGTCGGTACACCAGAAGAAGCCGTGCAGCTTTATACGGCGGCGCGCATTGCCATTGAGCCGGACTCAGGCGCTGAGAAACAGTTCCTCGCGGCGCTCGGAGCCGCGCTTGGCATCGACGCGAAACTGGCGTCCCACATCGACGCCCAAACGCGCAGTGCCGCGGCTTGATCATGGGAGCAGGCGGCCGGCTCGAGGAACGAGAGTCGCCTGCGCCAACCAAAGAAAGGCCGCCAGCAGAACCTGCAAGCGGCCTTTTTTGAATCAAACGAAAATCGTCAGCTCAGTTCGTCTTGGCCGCGGGTGTTGCGGCCGCCGTGCTGTCGGCTTTGGCGGCGGCTTTGAAGAACGTATCAACGCGCATGCCGGTGAACAGCGGCGGATTGCCATCCAGCGCCACCATGACTTCGACAACTTCGACATCGTTCGGACGGCGCGGACCCCGCGTTGCGATGCGTGGCGCACCAAGCGACTGCGAGATCGATGTCACGATACCTTCAAATGTCTTATCTGGGAACGCATCGGCTTTGACGACGACACCCTGACCAACGCTGACCTTGGCGGCATCACGCTCTTCGACTTCGGCGCGCACGCGCAGCCCGCTCAAATCACCAAACACCAAAAGCGCACTGTCGGGAGACGGTACTGCCGTTTCCCCGGCTTTGCCGATCATATTCAGGATCGTGCCGTCCGAGGGGGCACGAACGCGCGTCCGTTCAAGCGCAATTTCAGCGCCCGAGAGTTCTGCGCGTGCCGTGGCAAGCGACGATTCAAGCCGCAGATAACGCGGCATCCCGGCCTTCGCATTGATCGAAACCGCGGCCGCACGTGCAGCTTCCAGCTTGGCCTTTGTAGCCGCCAGCTTGGTGCGCTCAGCTGATGCGGCGTCGGCGGTTCCGCCAGCAAGCTTTTGCGCCCGCAGCGCCGCATCAGCCGTTTCCCGCGCCGCAAAT
>JAYUCQ010000485.1:0-7517 GCA_043740265.1 Hyphomicrobium sp. | reverse complement strand
AACGGTAGCTCCTAGTGCTGAAGCGAGCGCCTGAAATGTCGCGATATTAGAAACGCCGTTTCCAGCTGCGACGACAAAATCTGCTTCCTCAAGGGGTATTTGCCGGCCGCCGGTACTTTTAATTCCGAGATCGCGAAATGCAGCGTTGTTGTCATCGGCTCCAGGCCGGCTGACTGCCTCAACGCGCTCAGCGGCGCCTGCGAAGGGCAAATTTGCGTCGACGGCACCGGCTTCAAGCATGACGATGCGGGGCAACGCCGCGACGGCCGTTTCACTGCCTCGTGACCACGCGATCGAAACCGACTTTGCGTTGAGTTCGACAACGCCCGTCGCAGACGGTGCCCGCAGTGCCACGATCAAACGGCGGCCCAAATCACCGTCGCTACCGATCCGGTCGGGGATGAAAACATGCTTGGCATCGTACTTTTCGATCTGATCTCGCACAGCCGCCAGCACCCGCTCCGGCTGATACGTCGCCGCGTCAAAGTCCGGTAGGACAACGACGCAATCGACACCCGTCGAAGCGGCGTCTTCCGTCAATTCGCCGAGGACGACGGCAACGACACCCTCGCTAGGGGCGGCCAATATCGCGGCGGCGGCGATTGCTTGGCGCGCATGAGCATCCAGCTTGCCCCGGTTCGCGTGTGCGACTGCCATCAACCACCGGTCTGTCGCAGTGCGAACCCGAAGCGGTTTTTGTTTGTCTTGTTGTGCTTGTTGAAAGGTAGGTGCGCCGCTATCAACCGTTGCGACGTCACCTAGCACAATCCGCCGTATGCCGCCTGCATTCAGCCGGTAGGGCCTTCGCGGATCGAGACGCCGGATATCACTCATGACGCCTGCTCCAACGATGCGGCGACCAGTTCGGCGATATCAATGATATCTGGCCGCTCGCCAACAACGCCCTCAAGCATGGCCGTACATTGCGGACAGGCGACGGCAATCACTGAAGCACCGGTTTCCCGCGCGTCCGCCGTCCGGATGTCGGGAATGCGCTGCTTGCCAGGAATATCGGTCAATGGCGCTCCCCCGCCGCCGCCACAGCAACGGCCTTTGAGACCAGAGCGCTGCATTTCGCGAACGGTTATCCCCATGCCACGCAGCAGAGCTCGCGGCGCATCGATCTCGCCGTTGTAGCGGGCAAGATAGCAAGGGTCGTGATAGGTCACCGGCCGCACTTCGGGAGAACGCCTCAGTAGCAATTTTTTATCTGCCGAGAGTTCGGCAAGATATGTCGTGTGATGCAACACTGTAAATGTGCCACCTAGTGCCGGGTACTCATTCTTGAGGCTGTGCATCACATGCGGGTCCGGGGTCACGATCCGCCGGAATGAAAGCGACCTGAGCGTTTCGATATTCCTGCGCGCGAGGTTTTGGAATGTTGCTTCATCACCCAAGCGCCTTGCCGTATCACCGGTATCGCGTTCAAGGTCACCGAGAATTGCAAAGTCGGCCTTGGCTACTTTAAGCACCTTTACAAGCGCCCTCAGCGTTCGTTGATAGCGCATGTCGAATGCGCCTTCGCCAGCCCAAAGAAGAATATCGACTGGCACGCCGGGCTGCGCAGATTTGACATCAAGATCGACGTACCAATTGGAGCGCAAACTTTTCGGGTAACCGCCCTGGGTTTCTGTTTCGCGCAGATTGGCAAGAGTATCGGCAGCTTTGCCCGGCGCATCACCCCTCGTTAGATTTAAATTCCGCCGCATACCTATAATCGCGTCCACATGCTCGATCAGCATCGGACATTCTTCGACGCAAGCCCGGCACGTCGTGCACGACCACAACGTCTCTGGCTCAATCAATCCTGGCACAATCGCGTCACCAGGAGCTCCCCTGTGTGCGCCAATAGGGATGCCAGGATGCGGGCTGCCGCCATAGCTTTCATCGCTTCGGCTCGAGAGCCCTGCAACCAAATCCTGTACGAGTTTTTTGGGATTGAGAGGCTGACCGGCGGCAAAGGCCGGGCACGCCGACTCGCACTTGCCGCATTGCACGCAGGCGTCAAAACTCAAAAGCTGGTTCCAGGCAAAGTCTTGCGGCGCACGCACGCCGTAATCTTTGACGTCGAGATCAAGCGGCTTTAGCGCCGTCGATCTGACACCAGAAAAACGTTCCGGGCGGGGATGAAACGCCAAATGCAAAAGCCCCGCCACCGCGTGCTTCATCGGTCCGCCAAGACCAATGCCGAGGGCCAGTTCCGCAGAGCCTGACAGCAAGAGCAGCAGAGCAACAACGGCAATAAACGACGAAACCGTACCAGGCGACATCACGATAATTGTGCCGATGCCGAGCGCAAATGCCGCGAGCGTGTACGGCAGACGGCCCCAATCACCGCGCGACAACCTTGACGGCGTGACCCGGCGGCGCAACCAAACGAAGTATGTGCCCGCCAGCATCACCCCTGCCGCGGCGATGATCAGCCAGTCAAGAGTTGGCCAATAGAGACCTAAACCATAGTTGATCGCCACCAGAGCCAAGGCCGCGATAGCGCCACCTGCGGTCGCAACGTGCGTCTTGGCAATGTAGGGATCTCGCGCCACAATAGCGTGCAAATCGACGAAGTAGCGCTTGGGAATTTCGAGGAGGCCGCCCCATGCGATGGCGGCCGGGCGTCCTTCGCGCCACAACAGAGCACGGCGGAAAAGCCCAATCGTCAGCGTCAGAACCGCGAGCCAGAATACTTTCGTGATGGCGGCAGCAAGTGTCATACCTAGAAGTCCTTGCACAGTCTGAGTGAATCATAAATCGCCGCATGGATGTTATGCATCGACACGCAATCACCGACGCGGAACAGCAGAAATTTTCCGTCGCCGGTACTTTCGCTGAGCGATGGCTGCGGCTTGGACGCGTAAAGCGTGTCGATATCTGTCTGGCCACGATTGAGTGACCGCTCTTTCAATTGCCAGTAGAGATCCGTGTTGGGCGTAATGCCGTTTTCAATGACGACCTGATCGACGGCGCGCTCTTCCAGAGCATCGGTGTATTCGTTGCGCAAAACGGCGATAAGTTTGTTACCTTCGGCATAGACGCGATCAAGCCAGTGGTTGGGCGTTGGAATGATGCCCTGACTATAAAGCCGCCGGTAGAAAATCGGGAACGTAGTGCCGCCGGCGTCGTCGGCGACTTTCACGTCGGGCGTGACCATTTCAACAAGACTGCCGCGACTGGCAAGAAAGTCTGCGGTACCAAATCCAGCGTGCGTACTGATGCTGTCGTAGACGAGGACATTTTTTCCCGGAGCAACTTTCTCTGAAAGAATATCCCAGGAACTGACCGCAAGGCCTTCCTTCGCACCCCACTCCGGCACTTGGTCGATGAAGCTGCGTCCGCCCGTCGCCATAACGACAATGTCGGGCTTCTCTGCGAGAATATCATCGGATGTAGCCTCGACACCCAGACGGCGATCAACGCCCAGCCGCTTTGTCTCGAGATCAAACCAGCGAATGATTCCCGCCATCTGATCGCGTTGTGGGGCTTTGGCCGCGAGGTTGACCTGTCCACCGACGGTGGCATTGCGCTCGAAGAGGACGACGTCGTGACCGCGCGACCGCGAAACGCGCGCGGCTTCGAGGCCCGCGGGCCCGCCGCCCACGACGACAACGCGCCGCTTTGGCCCCTTCGATTGCGAAATAACGTGCGGCATCGTCGATTCCCGCGACGTCGCCGCATTTTGCACGCACAGCGCGTCCTGCCCCAGATACATCCGGTCGATGCAGTAGTTGGCACCGACGCACTGGCGAACCTGATCTTCGCGGCCTTCGCGTACCTTGTTCATCATGTGCGGGTCGGCAATTTGCGCCCGCGTCATACCAACCATGTCGACGAGACCGCTGCCGAGAATGCGCTCCGCCTGCATGATATCGCGGATGCCTTGCGCGTGCAGCACTGGGACCTTCGAGACAGACTTGATCCCCGCCGCCAGATGGACAAATGGTTCCGGCGGTAACGCCATCGGTGGCATGCAGTTGGCGAGCGTGTTGTGCGTATCGGCACCTGAGCCGATGACGCTTAGGAAATCTATGAGACCCGTCTCAGACATGGCCTGAGCGATTTCTTTGGCAACGGTGTGATCGATGCCGTTGTCGTGGAACTCGTCGGCGCACATACGCATGCCGACGCAAAAATCCGGCCCCACGGCCTCGCGCACAGCCTTCAGAACGTCGATGCCGAAGCGCATCCGGTTAGCCAGGCTGCCGCCGTACTCGTCGGTACGCACGTTGCTGCGTGGAGACCAGAACTGATCGATCAAATGCTGATGCGCGGCAGATATCTCGATGCCGTCCATGCCGGCTGCTTTCACGCGCTTGGCGGCGATCGCAAAATCTCGAATAATGCGGCGGATATCTTCGATCTCAATTTCCTTGGCATTGCCGCGATGCACGGGTTCACGCAGCCCTGACGGCGAGACGAGATGCGGCCAAGGATCACCGGCGAACGCCGAGCGCCGCCCCATGTGCGTCGCTTGGATCATGATTTTCATGCCATGGCGATGCACCGCCTCAGCCAATCGCGCTAGCGGCTCTATCACCAGATCTGTGGTCAGATTGACCGGCCGCCACGCGCCTTGCGGAATATCGGCCGAGACGGGGCTCGAGCCGCCGCAGATGGCCATGCCGAGGCCACCCTTGGCCTTTTCCTCATAATAGCCGATGAAGCGCTCGCCTGGCAGCCCGCCGGCTTCCGCATAAACCTCGGCGTGCCCCGTTGAATAAATTCGATTGGGCAGCGTCAGCTTGTTGAGCGTTATCGGCGTGAACACATGAGGGTAGCGCATTGCCAAAACCCAACGTTGACTTTCCGGACCTAGACCAAAAGCAAATCGACTATGATGCGGCCCACTCTGTTTCGCTCGACGAGGCCAATTATTCGCCGGCGCTAAGAGCAATGCCTAAGCCATATGGCTCGGCTGCCCGAACCAGATAGCGCCAGATATAATCTGCAAAACTACGCCGCAAAAGAAGACAGTAATCATCTCCCTGACGGTGCAGGTAAACGGACGATTTACCCAATGTCGTCCCAACAACGCTGCCGGGTTTAAGCGCCGCAACATCATAAACGGTGACGTGGCCCAATACATCCGAAGCCTTATGCCCATGCAACAGGACCTGCGTGTAGCCGCCGGAATTATCGACGGCTTGATGTCTTATCCCTGTCAGAGACTGCTTCAGACTGCCAAGCAGCTTTGGCAATTCTGAGCGCGGGCAGACAATCATCCACTCGTCGGGTGACAGCCACAGAACCTTCAGGGACGCCGCCACAGAAAGCGTGCAGGACTTAATCGGCACCGCCGCACCGATTGCCTTCGACGCTGCAGCAACAAACGCGGCATCAGCTGAATTTCCGCGCAAGCTGATATACCCCATCAGCGGAATTTCTCTCACCCAAACACCTTGGCTGTGATCGACGGCCGTGGCTTTGGCTGAAAGCCCAAATGCGTGCAACGGCGATTGCATGGCAGGATCAGACATTCTGGCGGGCTCCCTGCGGGTCTAGGAAGACTGGCGACACAACTTTCACTTTGAGCGCCTGACCGCCAGCCCAGGCATAAACAACATCACGGCCGGCTTTCGCGCCATCGTCACTGCGGCGGCTGATCCCATCACGAACAACGGCGAGTGCGATGGAACGGCCAAGTTCGGGGCTATAATAGCTCGACGTCACATGACCCAACATCGGCATTGGCGTTTTTATTTCGCTGGATTCGATTATTTGGGCGCCCTCTTTGAGAACGATTTGCGGATCGTCGGTCAGAAGGCCAACCAACTGCTTCCGATCAGTGCGCGCTGTGTCACTACGGGCAAACGAGCGTTTGCCGATAAAGCTAAAGGGCTTTTTCAGGCTGACGGCCCAAGCCATATCAAGGTCAAACGGCGTCATCGATCCATCTGTATCTTGACCGACGATAATAAAGCCCTTCTCAGCCCGCAGCACGTGCATCGTCTCCGTGCCGTAGGGCGTGATATCGAATTCCCGCCCGGCATCCATCAATGCTTCCCAGACGTGATGCCCAAAGCTGGCGTCTACAATGACCTCGAACGCGAGTTCACCGGAAAAACTAATGCGGAAGACGCGCGCGGGAACCCCGGCAACGGTGCCTTCGCGCCAATCCATAAACTTGAAGGCGGCAGGCGACAAATCAATGTCGGAACAAATTTTGGCAAGCACGTCACGGCTTTTGGGCCCAACAACGGCGGCCGTTGCCCAGTGGTCGGTCACCGACGTCATGTAGATATCGAGTTCAGGCCATTCTGTCTGGTGCCACATCTCCAGCCACGACATCACCCTTGCGGCACCACCCGTCGTTGTTGTCATCAGGAAGTGATCGTCGGCAACGCAGGCAGTGACGCCGTCATCCATGACCATGCCGTTTTCATCGAGCATAAGCCCGTAACGGCATTTTCCCGGTGCAAGTTGTGTCCAGGCGTTGGCGTAAACGCGATTGAGGAATTCGCGAACGTCCTTGCCGCGAACGTCGATTTTACCGAGCGTTGAAGCGTCCATCATTGCAACGCCGCGGCGGGCCGCCAAGCATTCGCGTTGCACCGCCGCGTGCATGTCTTCACCCGACTTAGGAAAATACCACGGACGCAGCCACTGGCCGACGGTTTCAAATTCTGCATTACGCGCGACGTGACAGCCGTGCATGGCGGTATAGCGGGTCGGTTCAAAGGTTTCGCCCTCGTGAGCTCCGGCCAATGTTCCGAAGGTAATGGGCGAATAAGCTGGCCGGTAGGTGGTCGTTCCCACTTCGGGAATACTTTTGCCAAGCGCTTCGGCCGCAATTGCAAAACCGTTGACGTTCGAGAGCTTGCCTTGGTCAGTGCCGAAGCCGAGGGCCGTATAGCGTTTGATATGCTCGATCGATTTGTAATTTTCGCGCACGGCAAGATGAATGTCCGCTGCCGTGACATCATTTTGATAGTCGACAAAGGCTTTCTTGCCGTGACCTTCAGGCAGCCCGTCCGGCACGCGGAAGATGCGGCGGGCGGGGCTCGCTTCGGGTTCACCAGTTTTGACGTTATACGACGCGAGCGAACTCACTTTCTCAAAGGTTCCGAGCATCGCCGTCATAACTTCACGCGTCTGCTCGAGCGCTTTCTGCAAGCCGAATTCACCACTCACCGCACCGACGCAGTAGATGCCGGCTTTGGCGCGCCCCGTTGCCGGCGCGACGAACGCCAGGCGCGCTTCATCCCACTGCGGCCGTCCGCCGTCATGACAATAGAGGTGAACCGTTGGCGATAGTCCGCCGGAACTCCCAATGGCATCGGATTCAATGAAGGGGCCGTTGCCGGCAACGGCATTGCGCAACGGATCCAATCGCACCAGGTGCGCTCCTTTGACGGCGCGGCCTCCGTGCGCTTCGGCAATGCCATACCCGGCCATTACATCGACGCCAGCAGCGCGGGCGCGCTTTTCCAATTCTGGATTGAGCGTAGACCGCGTGTCGGCGAGTATGACGCTGCACCCTGCCCGGGCAAGGTCGCACGCACCTTGGTAGACGTGATCGTTGC
>JAYUCQ010000484.1:0-3101 GCA_043740265.1 Hyphomicrobium sp. | reverse complement strand
TGTTGCACTATCAGCCGCTGCTTGATCTCGCAACTGACAAAGTACTCGGCTTTGAGGCTCTCATTCGCTGGCCTCACAAGGAGCGCGGCCTGGTATCTCCGGCTGAATTTATACCAATTGCTGAAGAAACCGGCCTTATCTTGCAAATCGGTAATTGGGTCTTGAGGCGAGCGTGTGGCGACGCCGCGACTTGGCCGAAGCATATGAAGGTCGCCGTTAATTTGGCGCGGGCTCAGCTTATGAGTTCAGACATAGTGCCAAAAATTGCTGCTATTTTGGCGGATACTGGCCTGGAGCCTGCCAGATTGCAGCTCGAAATTACGGAATCATCCGTGATGCAGAATACCGAAAAGGCAAAGAAGCACATTCAGGAACTGCGCTCCTTAGGTGTCGAGATTGCGATGGATGATTTCGGCACCGGTCACTCATCACTGAGCTGTCTCAGAAGTTTCCCGTTCAACAAAATTAAAATCGACCGCGCGTTTGTGAATGATCTCACAACCAGTGTTGAGGCACGCTCCATTTTGTGCGCCATCGTCAGTCTGGCCAAAGCCCTTGGCATGACAACGACCGCGGAAGGCATTGAAACGGCGGAACAGCTGGAAATTGTGCGCGCTCAAGGATGCAACGAAATTCAGGGCTTCTTCTTTAGTAAGCCGATACCTATTTCAGAATTAAACCAGTTCATGCCCGGGAAAGTTACATAACAATGACCTTTGCTCATCAAACGATTGCCACGGCAAAACCAGACACCGCCGCAGCGTCGCGCCGCAAATATCCCCGTTACGCAACAAGTTGCTCTGTCGCGTGCAAAGCCGTCGACGGCAGCATTTGGGATGCGACGATAATCAATGCGTCAAGGGGCGGCTTCGGTCTGTCGCGTGATCTGCCTCTCCCGGAAGGTGCCGATGTTTTAATATCGATAGCTGGCGTCGGCGACTACCGGTGTTCAATTGCGTGGAAGCGGTCTGACCGGTGCGGCTTGCAACTCTATGCCGAAATTGATTGGCTTACCGAAGATGCTGCTGACCGGCTCGCCAGCGGTCTCGCCCAACTGAGCTACTAGGGTATTGGATTGCAGCACTAACCGCCAAGCTCCCGCCTGAACGTTACTTCGTTGAGCGCATTTTCGGATTTGGCAATGACGACAGTTGCGACGCCGTTACCGATCAGGTTGGTCAGGGCGCGCGCTTCGGACATGAAGCGGTCGATGCCGACGATAAGCGCAATCGAAGCAACCGGGATCGTGTTTGTTGACGCTAGTGTCGCCGCCAAAGTTATGAATCCAGCACCCGTCACGCCCGCTGCACCCTTTGATGTCAGCAGCAAAACGCCAAGCAGCCCAACCTGCTGCCACAAAGTCAGATCGGTGTTTGTCGCCTGCGCCAGAAACAGCGCAGCTAGAGTGAGATAAATCGACGTGCCATCGAGGTTGAATGAATAGCCGGTCGGAATGACAAGCCCGGCAACGCTTTCCTCGCAGCCGAGCCGCTCCATTTTCGCAATCATGCGCGGCAGTACGGTTTCCGACGACGACGTGCCAAGCACGATCAGCAGCTCATCCTTGATGTAGGCGATGAAGCGGAAAATCGAGAAGTCATTGTAAGCGGCAATTGCGCCTAAGACGCCAAAAATAAAGAACAGGCACGCGAGGTAGAACGATCCCATCAGCCACGCCAAACTTGTCAGCGAACCCAAGCCGTATTTGCCGATCGTGAAAGCCATGGCTCCGAACGCGCCAATCGGCGCCAAGCGCATAATGTAGCCGACGATCTTGAACAGCACCTGCGCGATTTGATCGATGAGATTGACGAGAGGCTCAGCCCGCGCCCCTAAAGCCTGAAGTCCGAAGGCAAACAAAATGGCAATCAGCAAAACCTGCAGGATATTGCCCTCAGCAAACGCACCAACCAGTGTCGCTGGAATTACGTCGAGCAGAAAACCGATTGTGCTTTGATCTTTGGACTTGGCGATGAAGCCGGCAATATCTTTTGTATCAATGCCCGCCGCACTGACATTCATTCCGGCACCCGGCTGTACAACGTTGGCAATGACAAGCCCGATGACCAGAGCCAGCGTCGTCACGATTTCGAAATACAGCAGCGCCTTGAGGCCGACGCGGCCGACTTTTTTCAGATCGCCCATCGACGCGATGCCGTGGACCACGGTCACAAAAATAATCGGCGCGATGACCATTTTGATCAATTTGATGAAGGCGTCGCCCAGCGGCTTCATGGCTTCGCCATAGGAGGGATAAAAATATCCGAGCGCCGCACCGGCCAAAATCGCCGTTAGAACTTGAACATAGAGCTGGGCGTAAATTGGCTTTGGCGTTTCAGATCCGCCCAGTGCTGCACTCATTCCTCGTCTCCCCGCCACGTCGCGTGATCAATGGCGCAAGTCATAGAGGGGCCGCGTACCGGTGTCAGGTATCGAAAGGCGCTTTTGAAATTAAAAAGGCGCAGCCTGAGTGAGGGCTGCGCCGTGGCGCGGGGACGGGCTCGCGCCAGCGAACCGGAAGAAAGCGTGGGGTGCACAGCTCCCAGTCGCACTCAGTCTAACGATTGCGTGTCAGTTTAAGTCTTCGGAAAACGTCAGGCGGACGCAACCCAGCTGCCGGAAACAAAACCAAAGGCGACGGCGTCAGGATTGCGCCGGGCGGTTTCAATCAGCTTGTCGGGTTCTTCAACGTCGAACGGCTTGTCTTTCTTCTTGCTGGCGCGTGTGCCAGTCAGCAGAAATACGTGCTTGCCGAGCAGAATAGTCTTCACGGACTCCATGGTGGGGGCCTCCCGGAGTTGCCACACAAAACGCAATACGCACGCACAAAACGCACTTACAAAATGGCGCCTAAAGTCCACGCGACGCTCGTCTAATTTTACTTAGACCAAGGTATTATGACAGGGCGATGGCACACTGGCGATGGGGTAGCTTCGCAGTTGCGAGCACGCGCGCTAGCTCTTCCGCCTTTGCTGAACAATTCGCCGAGGTTGAAAGTGGCGTGCGCCGCGGCATGCCCTGTTCATAACTGCCGTTCACGGACAATTTGGCGGCGTTTAAAAATAGCGCACATTCATGTTTCAAGAGCCCGAGTCTCCGGC
>JAYUCQ010000483.1:0-3111 GCA_043740265.1 Hyphomicrobium sp. | reverse complement strand
TACGATGTGATCGTTGCCCGATCCGCCATAGAGGTGATCGTTGCCTGACCGGTTCTCATAAACTTCTGGGCCGGCCGCCATGTCAGACAGCATGTCGTTTCCTGAACCGCCATACATAACATCGTTGCCGGTGGAAAGTATTTCCCAGAGCGAGTCGTTGCCTTTTCCGCCATAAAGGACGTCGTTGCCGTCGCCGCCTTGGAAGTAGTCGCGACCGTCCTTGCCATAAAGGATGTCGTTGCCAGCGTCGCCCATAAGATAATCGCGGCTCATGCCTCCATAGATATGATCATTGCCGCTGAGGCCTAACAAGGCGTTCTCGCTCGCCGCCGACGCTCCTACGATGGAGATCGTGTCATCGCCGACTGTGCCATGATACCGGTCGTGTGATTTAGATCCGGTCAGTGTTACGCGAGACATCTATTTCATCCCCCGGACATCGCCGGATCTCTGTTTTGTTGCTGCTATCCGGTCCAGGTCTCGATGCGATGTGTTTTAAGCCACCGCTAGACCGCGAACCGCTCAAGTTTAGACATTGTAGCATTGCTCCGAGTACAGACGCTTTCAACGGGCACCAAAAATTACTTCAAATTTTATGTAGTTGGGGGTTCAAGAACATAAAGCCTGCCGAATTGTATTGAGCAGCAATGCAAGCGACAGCCTGAAACCCTGCGGGTTGCAGACTTGCGTGCCGCGTTGCCAGGGCACAGTTGAACGAAGCACTGAAGAGGGGCTTTCGTACACCTAGCCTTTCGGGGCGTACGACTTAGTTCTTTTGATCGTCCCGGACTTCACGAACGAGCAACATCTTTCGCGAGATAAGACTTATTCATCCGCTATCGGCGCATCTGGCATTGACGCGCCACATTCCGGCTCTAGGTTCTCTAACGGGTTTTAAAGACTGCGGTGACTTAGCCGCGTTGATATCCTTTGGGAGAAGCTGAACAGTGGTCAATCTCGTCACGTCTGCCAACAACTTCGTCAAGCTCGACGCTTTCGATTTGACGTTTCTCAAGACCTTCAGCCCGACCCCTACTCCAACCTCAGTTGTATATGGCGATTCCTCGGGTTCTGTTGTGTTTGGCGGCCAGGGAATTGCCTCCGAAATATCCCCGATAGATGCCAGTGTCGTATTTACTGCTGGCACTTTTTCGACCCTTACGCTTACAAATTTGTTGTCGTTTCCCATCGCAGTTCAAGATTTTACCACCCTGAATTTTACAGCCGCGCGCATGAACGAATTGATCGCAGCACTAACTGCGGAAGCATTCCGTGAAGTCTTTTTTAGAGACGCTGACCATCTCATTGGCGGTGATTTCGCGGACGTTCTTGTGGGCTACGGTGGTGCAGATACTCTTGAGGGTGGTGGCGGTGACGACAAACTTTACGGCGGTGTTGCGAGCGATACACTCAAGGGCGGCGACGGCAATGACATTATGGATGGCGGTGCTGGTGTCGATTCTTACGCCGGCGGTCTCGGCAACGACGCCTATTACGTTCGCAATTTGGGCAGCAATGGCCGCGTCGAAGATACTTTTTCTGAGCTGGCGGGCCAGGGCATCGACGGCGTTAATACCAGCGTCACGCTAAACCTCAATGAAGCCCGCTATAATAATATCGAGAACGGCTATCTGTCGGGCACCGCCGCAATCAACCTCGGCGGCAGCTCGGTCAACAATGTTCTGGTCGGCAACTCAGCAGCTAATTCAATCTACGGTCTCGGCGGGCGCGACATCATGCAAGGCGGGGGTGGCGCCGACAAATTCGTCTATCTCAACGTCTCTGACACAGGGACGACGGCGGCGGCCCGCGACGTTATCCAGGACTTTACACCTGGCTCCGACAAGATTGATCTCGGTGCTATTGATGCCAACGGCGCGGATGCTGGCGATGGGATGTTTTCGTTTCAAGCCGCCAGCAGCGCAGCCTTTACCGGCGTCGCGGGGCAATTACACTTCCTGACTTCCGGTGCCAACACAATTGTCAAAGGCGACATCAACGGTGACAAAATTGCTGACTTTCAGATCGAGTTGACGGGGCTGAAGGCGTTACACGTAACCGATTTCGTTTTGTAGTGAACCCGTTACCCCTCACCCTTCTGGCCATAGGTTTTGAATTTCTCGACCATCTCGGTCATGGCTTTGTCAGATAGAATTGTGGGACCCGCGCCAGCGCCGCCGAGCAGCAGAATTTTGTAATATTGCCCGGCTAGGTTCTCGACTTCGAAGGCGAGTTCAAGCGCGGACGCCAGCGTTTCACCAATTGCGATTTGACCGTGGCTGGCCATTAGGCAGGCGTCGCGCTCTTTCAATCCTTTGGCGACGTGCTGGCCGAGTTCATCGGTACCGAAGGTGGCGTACGGCACAACGGGAATATCTTTGCCGCCCGCAACCGCGACCATGTAGTGAAACGCCGGAATTGGTTTGTTGACGCACGCCAAAACTGTTGCATGCAGAGAATGCGTGTGGACGATCGCGTGCCGGTCTGGCCGCGCATCGTAGGCGAAGAGATGAAAGCGCCACTCGCTCGACGGTGTGCGCTGGTCGCCCATGACCGCGCCATTGCCATCGACGAAGACGATGTCAGCGGGTTCGATGTCATCATACGCCGTACCCGTCGGCGTGATCAGCATACCATTGCCAAAGCGCGCCGAGACGTTGCCCGAGCGGCCGGGCGATAAGCCGCGCTGGCTCATCGTCAACGCCGTGGTGATGAGTTCGCGGCGGAGTTTTTTCTCAGAGGCTTGAGATTTTTGCGGTGACTTGCTCATGCGACGGCGAGGCCTCCGCTGCGGCGTTCCGGGTAGAGCGACAGCAAGCCATCCTGCGTCGCGGCCGCCAACCCGCGTTCGGTGATGAGGCCCGTGATAAGGCGCGCGGGTGTGATGTCGAAAGCTGGATTGCGGGCAAGTGTTCCGGGCGCTGCAATGGCGACGCTTGCGATGCTGCCGTTGGCGAGACGGCCGGTGACGTTGAGAACTTCATCGGCCGGGCGTTCCTCGATCGGAATGCCGGCACCGCTTGGCATATCCCAGTCAATCGTCGATGATGGGAGCGCCACGTAAAACGGCACGTTGTTGTCGAAGGCGGCGAGCGCTTTCAAATACGTGCC
>JAYUCQ010000482.1:0-3117 GCA_043740265.1 Hyphomicrobium sp. | reverse complement strand
TGTTGACGACCATGTAAGCCCGGCAGCCTTTGTCGTAGGTCTCGAGCTTATTGAGTTCGAGCGTCGTTGATCCGGTAGCAGCGCTTGCGGGTGCGGGTGCTGCACCGGCCGCTGCTGAAGGGGCAGGTTCCGCAGCCATCGCCGTTGAAATCAACCCGGCAAGTGTAACGCTGATCAGCAACGCGGTTCGTGTCTTGGTCACGCTTTCAACTCACTTCAATTGGCGCTCGCGCGCGGACTTCAAAAGCGCTTGCCGCGCGGTTTGCATTTAGCGGTTCCGCGATCACGAAACCAGATCACAAACCGCAACTTTACGTGACCCTCCTATCGCACTGCGAGGCTTCGAGGGCGCCTAGTAATTGCAGTTCTTTTTACAGCTAAAGCCCAGAGAAAATCGACTGCTTTTTTGCAGTGCAGCGCAACGAGAAAACTTCCCGCCGCAAACGTGAAATCTTCCCGTGGCGAGGCCGTTCTGATGCCGCGCCGCCACAGATCGCCGCGATAGCGTTTTCGAAGGCACTTAGGGCGCGTTCGAAGCTTGACCCAAATACGCGCTCGGCCTTGCAATGATTAAGACTTTCATAATGATTTGCGCGCGCACAGGGGACAGACGTTGAGCGCGCCGATCACTCTAGGGATTGGCCACACGTGGGAAAACCGAAGCGGGTACGCATAGAGCGATTGAGGCTGGCGATTGCGCTCGCTGCGATCGTTGTCTGGGCACCGATCGCTGGCGCTCAACAAACAGAGCCCGCTCCGGTCGCGCCTGCAACTCCGCCAGTGGCAGCGCCACCCGCGCCAAAGACGCCACCGCCGGCAGCTGCTCCAGCTCCTGCTACAACACCTGCACCTGTCACAACTGACCCAACGACTGCGGCGCCCGATGCACCACCGCCGCCAGCCGGTGGCACGCAGCCAGCGCCCCCAGCTCCCGCGACGCCACAAGACAGCGGTGATGCGAAACTGCCCGAAGTAGAAATCATCCAGACCCAACCGGCACCCCAACAGGCGCCGCCTGAAGCTGCCCCGCCTAAAGTCGTCAAGAAAAATCCCGTTGCGCCAGAGCCCCCGCCAGTTGAGGTTGCCGCCAAGCCCAAACCCAAGCCTGCATCGCCAACACCGTCGGCGCCGCAAAACCAGGCTCCCGCTTCGCTCGCCCAACCCGTTGCGCCACCACCAGCACCGCTATCGACGGAGATCAGAATCTCACCCGTCGGCGGTAGCGAAATTCCGATCTCGAAAGTGTCGGGCTCGGTCAGCCGCGTCACCGCGCAAGATATTCAACGCACGGGCGCGGTCGAGTTGCAAAGCCTGCTGCAGACCAGCGTGCCCGGCATCATCGTCACGGATCTGCAAGGCAACGGCTTCCAAACCGACGTGCAGTACCGTGGCTTCTCGTCGTCGCCCGTCAACGGCGTACCGCAAGGCTTGGCGGTTTATCAGAACGGCGTGCGTATCAACGAGGCCTTCGGCGACATCGTCAACTGGGACTTTATTCCCTCGAACGCCATCAACGACATTACAGTTGTCGCCGGCAATCCGGTGTTCGGTCTCAACGCCATCGGCGGCGCGATCTCGATCGGCATGAAAGATGGATTCAATTATCAAGGCACTGAGATCGACGGCCGCGCGGGATCTTTTGGCCGCATTCAAGGCAGCTTCCAGACCGGCCAGCGCAGCGGCGCAGTGGCAGCTTTCGTAAGCCTCGAGGGCGCGCACGACGATGGCTGGCGCGATAACTCACCAGCCGACATCAAACGCATGTACGCCGACCTTGGCTACAAAACCGAGGGCGCGGAATTCCATATTAATTTCACTGGCGCGCAGAACTTCGTCGGCGCGGTGACGGCCGCGCCGGTCGAATTGCTGGCGCTCGATTATGCGCGCACCTACACCTCGCCGCAGACGACCGAAAACGATATGAAAATGGTGTCGCTCAACGGCACGGTTTCGGTGACGGATACGTTAAAGATGTCGGGCGTCGCCTACCGCCGCAAGTTCACGCAGAAGCATGTTGATGCCAACATTCTGCAAGCTGAGAACTGCGCTGGCAATGTTTGCGTCGATGGCGAAAACATTTTGGGTGCGGGAGCCGGCACCAATGCAGACGGGACGATCCCGTTTAACATCGGCGGTCCATTCGGCACGATCGACCGGACGTCGCAAGATGCCGGCAGCATGGGCGCATCTCTACAGGCGGTTGAGAAATCCAAGTTGTTTGGCCTTGGCAACCAATTCCTTGTTGGCGCCAGTTACGACCACGGTCATGTTCTCTATAATGCGTCCAGCAGTTTGGGGCGCATCGGCCCGCTGTTCGTGGTCTCCGAATTGGGCATCGCGATCACGGGTCCTAATGATATTTCGCCGCGCAGCCTGACCACAACCAACGATTATTATGGTCTCTATTTTTCCGACACGCTCGATCTTACCGACAAACTTGCCGTTACCGTTGGCGGGCGCTTCAACGTTGCTGACTTGTCAATCCGCGATCTGACAGGGCGCGACCCGTTCCTCAACGCCGATAGCTCATACGAACGCTTCAACCCGCAAGCCGGCGCGACCTACACGTTCGTGCCTGGCCTCACGCTCTACGGCAGCTACTCTGAAGCCAACCGTGCGCCGACGCCGGCGGAACTTGCGTGCGCTGATCCGCTCAACCCTTGCCTCATCGAAAGTTTCCTGACCGCTGACCCGCCACTCAATCAGGTGGTGTCGCACACCGCTGAACTGGGATTGCGCGGCGAGCACACATCGTGGAGCGGCCGCGAAAAGTTCGAATGGGGCATGGCGCTGTTCCGCACGCTCAACACTGACGATATCATCGCAGTGGCGGCGCAAACTTCAGGCCGGGGCTACTTCACAAACGGCGGCGATACGTTGCGCGAAGGCGTTGAAGCCAACGTCAGCTATCGCACGGAGAAATATTTCCTCTACGCCAACTACAACTTCACCGACGCCACGTTCCAAACGCCATTGATTTTGGCCTCGCCAAACAATCCGGTGGCGACGCTGTGCCCCGGCGCCAATCCGGCCGACCCTAATGCTGCAACCTGCGTCAACGTCGAGGCGGGTGATAACTTGCCCGGCATCCCAAAGCACAAGTTTAAAACGGGGTTT
>JAYUCQ010000481.1:0-7568 GCA_043740265.1 Hyphomicrobium sp. | reverse complement strand
GCGGAGCGGCGGCCATTGGCTGGGGCCTGCTGACAATGGCTGCAATATCCGCGTCTGACGCCGCCGTCGTGACGCGGAGTTTCGCAACATATCTAAACGGCAACAGCATTCTGATCGGTGCTGAGATCGAAAAGATATTTGCTCTTCTGCTGGTGACGGGGCTGCTGGCCTTCGGTGTCCGCAGAGCTCAGACGACGCTGATTACAGCGGTGCGCGAGGAAGCGGCTGGCAAAGAAATCAGCCGCTTTTTGTCACGCGGCGTTGCCGAGACGATCTCGCGTTCCGGAACGTTGATTGGCGCTGGTCACGTTGTCGAGCGCGACGCAGCTATCATGATGCTCGACATTCGCGGCTTTACGCGATTTGCGATGCATGTCCCCGCCGCCGAAGTTGTAAAAGTCTTGACCTCGTTTCATGCCCGGGTGGTCCCCGTCATTCGCCGGCACAACGGCGTGGTCGATAAGTTTCTCGGCGACGGCGTGATGGCAACATTTGGTGCAGTGATGCAAACCGCAGCGCCGGTTGCCGACGCTCTGCGCGCCCTCGATGCTGTTATGGCCATTGCAGAAGAATGGGAAAATGAACTCATTGACATGGGGCTTGCAGAGCCGCTGCGCGTCAACGGCGCGGTCGCGGCAGGCCCAATCGTCTTTGCAACGCTCGGCAATGAAGACCGGCTTGAATATACGGTGATTGGGGAAGCAGCCAACCTGGCGGCCAAGCTCGAAAAACAAAACAAGATTGAAAAAAGCCGGGCGCTGGTTCCCGCACAGATAGCGGCATTGGCCGCTGATCAGGGCTACGTGTCCGGCAAGGAGCGCCTCGTGCGTGCGGGCGTCGCGGTCGCAGGCGTTCAAGGCACAATGGACCTTGTTGTTTGGGCCTGAAGCCACGGCCGCTATAGCGCTCTGCTATCAATACGGTTCCCATTCGGTATTTCAAAACTGAGGCTGTCACAGCGCATTCTCCGGCCATGAGCACGGAGCATCCGGCTCAGTTCAACGCTCAATTTTGAAAGGATACTCAGATGTCAGAAAGCAAATCCTCATTGCGGGTTATCCGCCCCGCCGCCGCAGCAAGTCTTGCTATTCTTGGCGCGATCGCGCTTGGCGTAACCGCTGCAAATGCCGGCACCTGCCCGGTTGATAAAGTCACGACCGACGGCCAGAAGGCTGGCGCCACAGCGCACAAAGACGTCACGGAGAAGCTGCTTGGCCAGATCGATTTGTCGAAAGAGAAAATCGCCGTTGCCGGTCATCACTTGCGGATGCGCCGTCTCGACATCAAACCCGGCGGCGAAGTTGCGTGGCACAGTCACTCGGATCGACCGGCGCTAATTTACGTCGTCTCGGGCGCGATCACCGAATATTCCAGCCACTGTCAGGTTCCAATCGAACACAAGACCGGCGAGCTGTCGTTGGAGCAAGAAGGGCTGTCGCATTGGTGGAAGAACACGGGCAAAGAGCCGGTGGTTTTGATCTCGGCCGATATTGCGCAGGACCCAGAGAAGACAGGTATGTGAGGCACCCGCGCAAGCAACGGAACGGGCTGCAGGCGCTGTGATGTCCTGCGGCCCGCTCATCGCGTCGAAGGATCGAAGGAACTCTTGCGATGGCAGAAATCGAACATTTGATGACACAGCACGCCAGGTCCAAAGCAACGGGCGGAAAAGAGACGTTCGTCATCGGCTTGATTGCGTTCTTAACCGTCGTCGATTTGTTTGCGGCCCAAGCGCTGCTGCCATCGCTGGTCGAGCGCTATCAGGTTTCGCCGGCCGCTATGAGCCTTGCGGTCAACGCCTGCACACTCGGCATGGCGGCTGCGGGTCTCGCGGTCGCGCTGTTTGGCCAGCATCTCGAGCCCAGACGCTGGATCGTTGCCAGTTTGATCGTTCTCGCAGTGCCGACGGCAGCGCTGGCAGTGGCGCCAAATTTAACGGAATTCGCGCTGCTGCGCGTTTTGCAGGGCCTGTGCATGGCGACGGCCTTTAGCCTGACACTCGCCTACATTGGCGGACATTTTGCAGCCAATACCGCCGCCAAAGCCGTTGCCGCCTACATCACCGGCAACGTCGCCAGCAACTTGATCGGACGGCTCATCGCCGCGACGGTTGTCGGCTCAGCTGGATTGTCAGCCGCGTTTTTCGTCTTTGCCGGGCTCAATCTTTTGGGAGCGGGTCTGGTGTTCGCGTCGCTGCATCGCATGGAGCCGGCGGCTTCTGCGCACGAGAAACCACATGGCGCGTTTGAAGCTTTAATCGAGACACTCAAAACGCCAGACCTGCGCGCCAGCTTCGGCATCGGTTTTTGCATTCTATTTGCCTTCATTGGAACCTTCACGTTCGTGAATTTCGTTCTCGTCACGCCGCCGCTTGCGGTTAGCATGATGCAGCTCGGCGTCATCTATTTCGTATTTGCGCCGGCGATTTTGACGACACCGCTTGCAGGTGCCGCGGCCCAGCGCTTCGGCACACGGACAGCGCTTCTGGCGGCCCTTGGAGCGGCAGCCCTCGGACTCCCCGCGCTGCTCTCAAGCACGCTCCCCGTCGTCCTCGGCGGCATGATCCTGGTCGCTGCGGGGACCTTTTTTGCGCAGGCCTTAGCGACGGGTTACGTTGGCCGCCATGCCGGTGACAAACGCGCCGCCGCCAGCGGGATGTACCTCGCCTGCTATTTCCTCGGCGGCCTTGCGGGCACCGCCATACTGGGGCAGATCTTTGACCGGTTCGGATGGCCGGCCTGCGTCGGCGGTGTCGCGCTGGCTCTGGTATTCGCGTGCGGGCTGGCAACGCGGTTGCGCACGGCGTAGAGGGAGAAATTTTATCAGCGGAATTTGGCGACTCGGGCCGCACCTTCGGCGATGACGCGCGCGTTGTTCGATTGCGCGTCACCGGCTGGGACGCCGCGGATCATCACCTCGGGATTGGACCAGATGGGCAATCTCGGGCAGCCGCCACAGCTCTCTTCATAGCTCATCATTGTCCGCCACGACGTGCCGTAGACGAAACCGTGCCCGTAGGCGAATGGCTGTTGGGTGTCGTCGAGGCCGAGGTCATGGCGGGCACCGATGATGTGTCCCAATTCGTGGCCGATTGAATAGCTGAGCGCCGCGCATTCGTGATGCACGACGGCAAAGGCACGTTCTTCCTTTGGCGCGACGCCGGCCGCCAGGCCACAGCCGTTGTTGTCATCGACGACCAGAATGCTGACGTCGGCGCGGTACTTGTCGCGCAACGCGTGCACTTCTTCCATGACGCCGTCGCCCTTGTCGGCAAACTTGAAGACGTGGTCGAAATGCGTGCCCTTTTCGGCGTAGCCGGTCTGATAGGTGTGCACCAGCTCGACTTTGACATTGCGAACGCCGCTGTTGCGGAACGACTGGTTAACGTCCTCGATGGCGACGTCGATCAGGTCCTTGGTGATGTCGGTGTAGTGCTGGGCGGCGCGCTTGGTATAGGCGACCATCATTGTGATCGTGACGGGACCCGGCATGGCGGAGCTGGGCGAAGTCTTCGGAACAACGAGCGCTAGTTTTGCAGTGTCAACGGGTACGGCCTTCGGGCTCGCATCCTCGAGATTCTTTGTGCGACCCCGCTCTGGCGACGTGTCATGCGGCCTAGGGGACTTGGCGTTTTTCATTTCCTCGCGCAACCGGCCCGCGTCCCCATTCTTGACCAGGGGATCTTCTTCCATCTTCATTTTCTGCTTGATTTTCTGGTCCATAGGCGCGTGCTCGGGCGGCAGCATCTTGGGTGCCATATCAACGATGCCATGCATGGTGCCGCCCATGTTGCGGATGGCGTACATGTGGCCGTGGTATGTGATTGTTCCGGCCAAGCGCCCGGCGGGCCACCACAGCAGCGTCGCCATCTCGCCGGTTTCTTCGATGACACCGTGCCAGACATACTTGTCGTTTTGTTTTTCAACGCTCGTGCGTTTGATTTTTACGGACGCAGTCGCATCGAGCGGAAACACGATTTCCGGGGCTGCCGCAGCGGCTGCGTCCGAGTTCATGTCTTTGGTCAGCGCGTATTCCAGGACCTTGGCATCGGGCAGCGCCATCATGTGCACGCCCATGGCGGCTTTGGAGGCCATGGCGTCAATCATCATCTGATCTTGCTTGGCCGTCATGGCCTGCCCGCTGGGCGCAGGTTTCAGGGTCTCGTTCCAGCTCGCGTCGAGGCGGGTGATGTCCACACCTTGACGCCCGGCCTCGGCACTCAGCGCTGCAAAATGGTCAGCGGCAATGGTCCATTTTTCGGAATGGGTCATGTCAAGCGTCTGGCTTGCCGTTCCGCCCGCGGCCTGCTCGAGCGCCGAGTGGCCGGGACTGCCGGGCGGCGGAAGGTTGGACAGAATGAGTTCGATGGGCGGCGGCCCGGCGGTTGGCGGCGCCTGCTCTGCGCCGAGGACCGGCACGGCACTCGCCGTCAGGCAGGACAGCATCAGGGTCGCGCGCAAACCGCGCCTGGTACGGGACGTGAGCATGAATGCCCCTCAGGGGTTGGATGTTGGCTCCCGGCGGGAAAAGCGATCATTGCCTTTTGGGGGAGGCCGAAGGGCCCCTCGCGCGCGGAGCGGAGGGACCCCAATCGACAGACAATCGGCTTACTTTGCTGATTTGGCTTTGGCTTCCATGTCAGCCAGGATGCCATCCCAGACGCCGTGCGGCGAGAAGTTGTCGCCGGCCTTGCAGGAATTGTAGGCGTCGAGCGACTTGCGGACGGCGTCTGCAAGCTCGTAGCCGCTCATCTTGTCAACATAGATCGACATCTTGCCCATGTGGGTCTTGAAGCCGCCGTCGCAGTCTTCTTTGGCGAGCGCCGGCGTTGCGGCGGCCATCAAAAGGGCAGCGAAAGCAGCGAGTGTGAACTTGGTCATTTGGCAATCTCCTCAGGATGTTTTGGTCTAGGCCGCGGCCAGTCCGGCCCTATGCCGGTGATCTGCGGTTGAGGGGACCCTATGGGTTGCTGGAACGGAGCTGAAATAGCGTTTGGATCGCGATTTGATAGCCCGCGGCTATGAAACGGCGGGCGGCGGTGGTCCTTATGGAAAACGCCCCGGCGCGTTGGCACCAGGGCGTTTTAAATGTCTGTGGAGGCTAGAAACCACTTAAGCGCTTGCGGACTTAAGCCGACGCAGCTTGGGCCTTCATGGCTTCTTCGTGGCGGGCTTTGTCGTCCTTACCCTTGACCGACGTGTCGCGGTCCACGAGTTCGATGACGGCGCGGGGCGAGGCGTCGCCGTAGCGGAAGCCGGCCTTCAAGACGCGGGTGTAGCCGCCGGCGCGATCTTTGTAGCGGGGCCCCAAAATGTCGAACAGCTTCTTGACCATATCTTCGTCGCGCAAACGGGCGGCGGCGAGACGGCGGGAATTGAGATCGCCGCGCTTCGCGAGTGTGATGTACTTATCGACAACGCGCTTTAAGTCTTTCGCCTTCGGCAGCGTGGTGATGATCTGTTCGTGCTTGATCAGGGCTGCCGCCATGTTCGAAAACATAGCTTGGCGGTGACCAACGTGGCGGCCAAAACGGCGGCCGAGTTTTCCGTGTCTCATAGTACCTTCATCCTTACATTGTGGGCCACTGGAACGATCCGGTGGCATGCATTGACCGCAGACGTTTGGTCCGGAAACCTTGGTCCGTCAGTTTGGCGCGGGAGGTTCTATGGCCTCACCTTCGCCGGTATTCCCCTCCCCCCCTGTGGGGAGGGGTTAGGGGTGGGGGGAACCGCAAAATTCCGGGATTACCCCCCTCCTCGATCCTCCCCCACAAGGGGGGAGGAAGAAGTCAAACCTAGTACTGATCTTCGAACCGCTTGGCGAGTTCGTCGATGTTGTCCGGCGGCCAGTTTGGCACTTCCATGCCGAGATGCAGACCCATCGTCGCCAGAACTTCTTTGATCTCGTTGAGCGACTTGCGGCCGAAGTTCGGCGTGCGCAGCATTTCCGCTTCCGACTTCTGGATCAGGTCGCCGATGTAGACAATATTATCGTTCTTCAAGCAGTTGGCCGAACGGACCGAGAGTTCGAGTTCGTCGACCTTCTTGAGAAGCGCCGCATTGAACGCCAGTTCCGGATGGCGCTGTTCTTCCTGCGCCTTCTTCGGTTCTTCGAAGTTGATGAAGACGGCGAGCTGATCCTGCAGAATGCGGGCGGCCAGTGCCACGGCATCTTCAGCGCGAACCGAACCATCGGTTTCGACCGTCATGGTCAGCTTGTCGTAGTCGAGGATCTGACCTTCGCGGGTGTTCTCAACCTTGTACGACACCTTCTTGACGGGCGAATACAGACTATCGACAGCAATAAGCCCGATGGCTGCGTCTTCGGCGCGATTGCGCTCCGAGGCGACGTAGCCCTTGCCCATGTCGGCTGTAAATTCCATGCGGATCGACGCGCCCTGGTCGAGATGGCAAATGACGTGATCCGGGTTCAAGACTTCGACGTCGGACGAGCCTTCGATGTCACCAGCGCGGACGGCGCCGGCACCCTCTTTCTTCAACACCATGCGCTTAACGCCATCGGAATGGATGCGCAGCGCAATTTCCTTGATGTTGAGGATGATGTTGGTCACGTCCTCGCGGACGCCCGGAACGGACGAGAACTCATGCAGCACGCCATCGATTTGCACGGTCTTGATGGCGGCACCTTGCAGCGACGACAGCAGCACGCGGCGCAGCGCGTTGCCGAGCGTCATGCCAAAGCCGCGTTCGAGCGGCTCAGCGACAACCGTCGCGACGCGCGTGCGATCGCGGCCCGGCTGGATGTCGAGCTTCGACGGTTTGATTAAATCTTGCCAGTTCTTCTGGAGAACATTTATCACAGGGGCCTCGTCTCAGTTTGGGCGCGGGAGGGGAGTGCCCGCTGCATCCGCCAAAGGACTTCAGTTATAGAAACGTAACGGCGCTGCACGTTTGGCGCAGCGCCAATTCGCCGGTTAGACGCGGCGGCGCTTTCTTGGACGGCAGCCGTTGTGGGGGATCGGCGTCACATCGCGAATAGACGTGATTTGAAGGCCGACCGACTGCAAAGCGCGCAGTGCCGATTCACGGCCCGAACCTGGACCGGTGACTTCGACTTCCAGCACCTTCATGCCGTGGTCCATCGCCTTCTTGCCGGCGTCTTCTGCAGCCATCTGGGCAGCATACGGCGTCGACTTGCGCGAACCCTTGAAACCCTTGGTGCCCGATGACGACCAGGCAATGGTGTTGCCCTGGGCGTCGGTGATGGTCACCATGGTGTTGTTGAACGACGCGTTGACGTGCGCGACGCCCGACGTGATGTTTTTCTTCTCGCGTTTTTTAACTTTGGCGCCGCGCCCAGCAGCCGTTGCGTCTTTGGCCATCGTATCCGTGCTCCTTGCCCTGCGCTTCAGGGCCATATTCAACCTGCAGCCGTCCGCGAAGACACGCTGCTAAAAATATCAATCCGCCAACTTGCTGAAAAGCAGGCGGCTTACTTGGTCGCCTTCTTCTTACCGGCGATTGCAACGGCCTTGCCCTTGCGTGTGCGCGCGTTGGTGTGCGTGCGCTGACCGCGAACTGGAAGGCCTTTGCGGTGGCGAAGACCAC
>JAYUCQ010000480.1:0-3129 GCA_043740265.1 Hyphomicrobium sp. | reverse complement strand
CGAAGAAGTGATGGAAAGCCGTCCGCCGCGTCGTGAGGGCGGTAGCGGTGGTGATCGCCGTCCGCCGCGCCGCGAACGTAGCTAACTCGTTGCATCCGGCCGGCTCCCAGCAGGGGAGTCGGATGCGATCACAATAGAATGGCCGCTCTTCGGGGCGGCCGTTTACTGTCCACTGTTGCATAAACTACACAGCAATGCGGCGACAGGACAACATCTCTGAGCTATATCGGCCTGATGAAGTTAATTGCCACTACCGATGATCTGGCCGCGGCTTGCTCGGAACTTAGTAAGCACGCCTATGTGACGGTCGACACCGAGTTCCTTCGTGAGCAGACGTTCTGGTCGAGGTTGTGCCTGATCCAGATGGCGGGGCCTAATTGCGAATTCCTCGTTGACCCGATGGCAACCGGGATCAGCCTACAGCCATTTTATGACCTAATGGCCAATCGCAGCATTGAGAAGGTATTCCACGCCGGCCGGCAGGACGTCGAGATCGTCTTCGTGCAGGCGGGAGTGATCCCTGCCCCTTTGTTCGACACGCAGATCGCGGCTATGGTTTGTGGCTTTGGCGACAGCATCAGCTACGTCAACCTCGTCAAGCGCATCACCGGCGCCGACCTCGACAAGTCCTCACGCTTCACCGATTGGAGCCGCCGGCCGCTCAGCACGCCGCAGCTGACTTACGCACTCGGTGATGTCACGCATCTCCGCGATGTCTATCACCATCTCAAGGGCGCTTTGAAGCAGAGTGGCCGGACAGAGTGGCTGAACGAGGAAATGGCGGAGCTGACGACGCCCGAAACCTATAGGCAGGTGCCTGAGGAGGCGTGGCAGCGTTTGAAAGTGCGCGTCAAGAGTCGCCGATCGTTCGCCGTATTGATGGAGTTAGCGGCTTGGCGCGAGCGCCTCGCGCAAGCGCAAGATGTGCCGCGCGCCCGCATCCTGCGCGACGAAGCGCTTTACGATATTGCAAACCAGGCGCCGACTGACGCGGCCAAGCTCGGTGAGCTGCGCACATTGTCTGAAGGTTTCGCCCGCTCGGGCCGGGCCCGAGAAATCATCGATGCCGTGAATCTGGGCCTGCAGCGCGATCTCAAGACCGTGCCACCATTGCCGAAGGGCCAGGCGATTTCGCCGGAAGCAGCGGCCCTCGTCGAATTTCTGAAAGTTCTACTGAAGTCGCTCGCCGCACAAAAAGGTGTCGCCTCCAGGCTGATCGCCAATGGGGATGAACTCGAGCGCATTGCCACCGAGGACAATCCGGATATCCAGGCCCTTAAGGGGTGGCGCTATGAGGTGTTCGGTGAGACCGCTCTTCGGCTCAAGCGCGGCGAGATCGCGCTCGCGATCGATGGCGGTGAAGTTGTGCCCGTGCCGCGCGTTCGCACGCCCGCGAACTGAAGCATCTTAGCCGCGACGGAACGTAGGCGCTTCCAGCGTTAGACAGGCATAATCGTGGGCCGGCGACATGCCAGACCCTCCAACTCATCTTCACGGGGTCTCGCTCAATGATCGCTCATACGCTCAAGATTGCAGGATATTCGTTGGCGGCAATGAGCGCTGTTTCACTGGCAGTGATAGCGCAGACGGCACCGCAACCGGCTCCTGCCGTTCCACAACCGGCGCCAAAGGCTGCGGCCACGTCTAATCCGATGGCCGCTTGCCGCGCCGATATGAAGGCGCTGTGTGCCTCGGTCGAGCGCGGCAAAGGCGCCAAGATGCAGTGTCTCGTTGAGAATAAGGCCAAGGCCTCGACCGAATGCCAGTCCGCGATGGGTGCGATGCAAGAGCGGATGGCCGTTCGCCAAGCCAAGGGTGCTAAACTTGGCCGCCTTGCTGATTGCCGGTCCGACGTCGTGTCGCTCTGTGCGGATGCAGCCAAGGGAAGAGACCGTGTGCAGTGCCTTCGCCAGAACGAGGCGAAGGTTTCACCAGCATGCATTCAAGCACTCGCGGCAATGCCGATGCGCAAGCGCGACGAGCCGGCGACCGCGCCAGCTAACCCGCCGCCGGTCTCTCCGCCAACTTCGGATGCACCGAAGCCGCAGTAAGTGCTTGACCTCATCAATTATCGATACTTCACCGAGCATCCATAAGCGCGCGTCGCCGCAACCTGCACCGGGCGGCCCTCGGCGACCGCTGCCAGCGCTTCCTTCACAAAGGGTCGCGCCCCCTTGATATCGGCTGCGTTCGAGGTGGGCTTGTCGTCGATCGCGCCGTTATAAGCCAGCTGTCCGTCGGCCTTGATCACATACATATGCGGCGTGGTCTTGGCGCCGTATGCTTTACCAACCGCACCCGTCGGATCAAGCAACACCGCCGCCGGTTTGGCCTGACGATCAACGCTCAGCTTGTTGGCCGCGGCACCGTCGACGTAGCCTTGCTCGCCCTTGGCCGATGAGATGACGGTCAACCAGACGATCCCTTTGTCGGCTGCTTCCTGCTGCAATGCCTGCATGTTGCCGGCACCGTAGTGCTTGCGCACGTAGGGGCAGCCATCGTTGGTCCACTCGAGAACGACGGTCTTGCCCTTGTAGTCCGAAAGTTTGTGCGATTTTCCATTGCTGTCGACCGCCGTAAATTCTGGGGCTGGCTTGCCCGGGATCGCGTCAGCCCGGGCAGCAGGTGCAACGAACAGTGCGGCGGCTGTCGACATGCCGATAGCGGCTGCGAGTGCGGCACAACGTAACGTAACGACACTCATGGACGGTTGCTCCTTGCGTATGTTGAACGACAACTCTCGCATGAAAACAGCTCGGCGTGACAGCGGCAAGGCGTTTTGCGTCACGGTTGCGAGAGCAGGAATAACAATTGACAAGAGGCGCTGTTACCGTCGCCCCGGCGCACTCACTTCGCGTCGTTCCTCTTGCGCTGATTATAAAGCTGCAATAGACGGTTGCGGCAATCTTACGACCGGCGGCAACCGTTTTAGGAACGGGTTCGCCCAAAGCGGACCACCCGCGGATCTTTCTCAGGTTTCTTCTGCATGATTAGGTTCATTTCTTCTTTTTCTTTGCTGCCACCCGCATTTTGTCGACGAGATTTGGATAGGGACGACCGGCCTTTCGCGCGCTCGCTTTGGCGGCCGCCATCTCATTTGGTGAAAGATGCTTTTTTTCGGATGTCGGT
>JAYUCQ010000479.1:0-3134 GCA_043740265.1 Hyphomicrobium sp. | reverse complement strand
CCAAATCGCTTCTCAAAGCCGCAATAATCCCCGTCACCGGGTTTGAACAGAATTGCTCACTGATCTGGGATGATGTGACAAAAGTGGGCGCGGTTGTTGATCCGGGCGGAGACCTGGACCGGATCGAGCGCGGCATCAAGGACGCCGGTATCACAATTGAAAAAATTCTGTTGACCCACGGTCATATTGATCACGCAGGCGGTGCCGACGAACTGCGCGCCAAGCTCGGCGTCAAAATCGAGGGGCCGCACAAAGCCGATAAGATTTTGCTCGACGCGCTGGATAAGCAGGGCAAGGCCTATGGCATGCCGGGCGTGCGCAACGTGACACCGGATCGCTGGCTTGACGATGGCGACACTGCGAGGATCGCCGGTCATACTTTTGAGATTTTCCATTGCCCGGGTCATTCACCCGGCTCGGTGGTTTTCTTCCATCGCGCGCAACGCTTCGCACTTGTCGGCGATGTGCTGTTTAGCGGTTCGATAGGCCGCACGGATTTTCCCTACGGAGATCACGAGGCGCTGATCAACGCCATTCATACCAAACTCTTTCCCCTCGGCGACGACGTGGCCTTCATTTGCGGCCACGGTCCACCCGGGCAATTCGGGGCCGAGCGCAAAACCAATCCGTTTTTGACGTGAGCGAATTTTTGAAGTGAGCCAGCATGGCAACCGGAGTTGTCGTAAAAAATGACGGAGACTGAGGCCAAGACCTCGGCCAGCGCGGGCGCAACCGCTGCGTCGGACTTTGATGTGTTGCCGTATCCGTCGTTGCCGCAGTCCTATACGCAGCCGTCGCATCTCGCGGCTCTCGCCCAGCTACATGGACTGAGAGCACCACCCGCTGAGACCGCGCGCGTGCTCGAACTCGGCTGCGCCTCTGGCGGCAACATTATTCCGCTGGCGGCACGATTTCCGAAAGCGCACTTTACAGGATTTGATTTATCTGCGCGCCAAATCGCAGATGGGCAACGCCGTATTGCAGCACTCAGCCTCTCGAACATCGATCTCGAGGTTGGCGATGTCACGCACCTGCCGTTAAAGAGCGCGCCGTTCGACTACATCATCTGTCACGGTCTGTTCAGTTGGGTGCCGGTGGCGGCGCAGGAGGCGATTTTCCAAATCTGCCGCGAACACTTGGCATCCAGTGGCGTCGCTGCGATCAGCTATAACGTTTTGCCCGGCTGGCATCTGCGGCGCGTCATCAGAGACATTTGTTTGCAGGCGGCGGGTGTTTCAGGATCACCGCGGGAGCGCGCAACGCGAGCACGCCGGGCCATCGAAGAGCTTGCCGGCAGCACCAGCAAAATATTGCCTTATGGCTATTTTTTGCGGCAAGAAGTTCAGCGCCTGAGCCGGCAGCCATTGGCTTATATTTTTGGAGAATTTCTGGCTGAGCACAATACGCCTGTTACGTTGGCAGAATTTGTCGCGCGAGCTTCAGGCTATGACTTAAAATTCCTGTGCGAAGGTGATCTCGATGCGTCGGCGCGGCGCGGCATTGACGATGCCGCCCGGTTTGCGAAACTGGTTCCGGTGCGCGACGATCGCTTTGCGACCGGCCTTGGATCCGCGTTGGACTACGCCAGCGGCCGTCCGTTCCGGCGCTCGCTGATTGTACACTCGGATGCGGCAACGTCGGCGTACTTGCCGCCACACGTTGCCCGTTTGCGCGGGCTGCATGTGACCGGAAAGGGCGGCAAAAGCCATTTGGCAACCGTCGACAAGGCGTTTCCCAGTTCCGTTTCGATGGACAGTTTGATCGCTGGTCTGGAAGAGGGGGACGCGCTGCGCGTCTGCGAAGTGGTGCTGACGATGGTCGCAGTGGAAGAGAATGCCAGCCTTTCAACATTGCCAATTCGCGCGGGACGTGCGGATAGCACAAGGCCGTCGGTCTCAGCGCTCAACCGGTTGGAAGCGGCATCCGGGCAACCCTGGATCAGTAGCCTGCATCACGGAGGTGTTCCCGTTACGAAGCAGCAGGCGGCGCTGATAAAACATCTTGATGGTACGCTTGGGCACTATGAGTTGGCGCAAATAATCGATGACGCGCCGCAGATCGACGCAACACTGACATTCCTGGAACGTAACGGCGTTTTGCAGCCAGATCCGCGTTAAACTTTGTTGCCGAATCCTACCGCGACATTGAGATGCTGATGCCTTTGAGCACGGGGCCGCTGGTCGAGACGTTGACCGAGTGACTGCCGCCGGCGACCGACACGGTCATGGACCCTTGAATGCCACCGTTGATGGCGAGGTTCAATTTGTTCGACGTGGCTTTGCCAGTGACCGTGCCAGACTGGTTATAAGTGCGTTCTTCCCAATCGCCCGAGACGTCGCCGTCGGCGTAATTTAAGTTGGCGCGTAACTCGACTTTCGCCGAAGCGTTGGCGCAGCGTATGGACAACCCGAGGTTCGAGCCGCCGCTGCCGTTGGTGTAGTAGCCTTTGCAGCGCAGGCTCTCGGTTTTGCCGCCGTCAAAGCTGGCGGTGCCAGAGCCGTTCCAAGTCCCGGCCAGCGAATGGAATGGACTGTCCGCGGCGATCGCCGGTGCAAGTCCGGCGGACAAGATCGCCAAGATAGGCACGGATTTCAAAATTCGCGAAAAATGGGTCGCGCGCAGCACCAGTCGTCCCTCCTGTAGTCGATGTTTGAGGCGGCGGAGTATTGTCCGGCGGCAGTATTTTGGCGAGTGTTATCGGGCCAGGTCAAACACGATATGTGTTGCTGATTTGCGACACAAGAGCGAGTGGGTGGGAAGCGATCTGTCGCCAATCCTGGGGTAGCCAAAACGGATTTCCAAGATTGGCGGCAGCCGCGATTACGAAACTAGGCGAACTTAAAGTCGGCGAAACCGGTGGCGTAAAGGTCGAGTTGGTCTACGCCGTAGAGCTTAATCGTGCCCGAACCATAGTCGATCTCGGTTGAGAGAACGCCATTGATTGAGATGTCGGTCAGCGTCAGGTCGAGATCATCGATTGCGCCAGTGCCAACGAGATTGATGTAATCAACGCCAATCTGGAAATCTGAGACCAGGTCGTTGCCGTCGCCAAAATTGAAGACGAACATGTCGGAACTTGAGCCGCCCGACAGAAAGTCGTCCTGCGCGCCGCCAACAATAAGGTCGCTGCCGAT
>JAYUCQ010000478.1:0-3136 GCA_043740265.1 Hyphomicrobium sp. | reverse complement strand
AAAAGCCGCCCCTGGGAGGCGGCTCTTTCGTTAAAGAAAAAGGCGGTTGCTTAGACCGACTCTTTCAATTCCTTGGCGGCGCGGAAGGCAATCTTCTTCGACGCCTTGATCTTGATGGCTTCGCCCGTTGCCGGGTTGCGGCCCATGCGTGCCGGGCGCTTGCGCACAACCAGAACGCCGAGACCGCCGATGCGGATGCGAGCGCCCTTCTTGAGGTTCTTGGCGATCTGAGCAACGAGATCTTCAAGCAGTGCGATCGACTGCTTCTTTGGAATCTCATGCGCCTCTGCGAGAGTGGCGGCCATGTGCTTCAACGTGACGGTTTCAATCTTAGCGGCTGCCTTAGCAGCGGGTGCTTTTGCCATAGTCGTTTCCCTCTAACGAATCGAAATACAATGGGGTCATGACATAAGCCGCAGCAAAAAACTCGCGTTTTGTTGGCTTTTCTCAAAGCCTACCCATAAAAACAGCGATTTGTGGCCGGAAAACACTGTTTTGCTCATCGTTCAGCGGCAAAAAGGCGCTGAAACAAGGGTTTCAGCGCCAGTTGCGGAGTGTGCAGATGAAGATTTGGGCTTCAGAAAGTCAGCACGCCGCCGCCGCCAACCTCGACGATTTCACCCGTAACCCAGCGTGCGCGCGGCCCGGCAAGGAAGGCGACAACGTCAGCCACGTCGTCTGCTTTGCCAACACGCTTCAAAGCCTGCTTACCTAGCGTAAACGCCTGACCTTCGTCGCTGCGAACGAACTCAGCCATATCCGTATCGATGACGCCCGGCGCCACCGCGTTGACAGTGATGCCGCGCGGGCCAAGCTCAACGGCCAAGGTTTTGGTGAGATTGTCCACGGGTGCCTTCAACATCGAATAGGCTGCGACCGCTGGAAACGGAGCACGGGCGACGATAGACGAGGTTGAGACAATACGGCCGCCGTCGTTCAGGCGTTTGACGGCTTCCTGCGTGATCATAAAGAGCGCTTTGACATTGACGGCAAAAATATCGTCGAGATGGCGTTCGGTCGTATCTGCAAAGCCAACGAACGGCGCAATTCCGGCATTGTTGACGAGAATGTCGAATTTTGTGTCACCGGTGCGCGACTTCAGTTCGTTGTCAAATGCCGCAAACAATTTTTGCGCCGAACCTTTTTCCAGCAAATCAGCACCGACCGGGAACGCTTTGCCGCCGGACTTGGTGATGCTAGCGACAACGTCGTCAGCTGACGCTTTGCTTTTGCCGTAGTGGACGGCGACAAGCGCGCCATCACCTGCGAGTGTTTCTGCGATGGCGCGGCCGATGCCGCGGCTGCCACCGGTTACGAGGGCGATTTTTCCGTCTAAGGGCTTGGACATGACTTCCTCATTTGATTGATAAGCGGGAAAAAGTGAATTCTAGGACATGCACCAAGAACCGGTATGGCGGCTGGCGCTGGTCACAACCGGAATATAAGAGGGACGTTCCTTAGTTCAATAGTACCGAACTATTGTTTTTTCACGAATGCGTGTCTATATACTGTTCATGCAAAGGCCGTTCGTTCACCCTGCGACTGAAGATGTGACACTGGAAGGCGTGCTCTACGCTCTCGCCGAGCCCGCGCGCTTGGACATCATCAAGAGGCTTGCAACCGGCACCTGCGGCATGAATTGCTCAACGGCCGCACCTTTGGACATGCCGAAATCGACGCAATCTCATCATTTCCAGATTCTGCGCGAGGCCGGTCTCATTCGCTCCGAACGCCGCGGCACCGAAGTCGTCAATTCGCTCAGATGCACCGAAGTCGAAAAGCGTTTTCCCGGAGTCATTTCGGCGATTTTAAAGGCGAGCGGAAAATCTAAGAAGGCGTAACGTACGGCCTACTTGAAATGCTTCGACAGCTTAAGTCCCTGGCCTTGGTAGTTGGATTTGAGATCGCGGCCGTAGATAATCTGCGGCGTCTCGGTCATACGCTCATAGATTAACCGGCCGATGATTTGGCCGTGCTCCAAAATAAACGGCACCTTGTGCGAGCGAACCTCTAAGACCACGCGCGAGCCGTGTCCGCCTGCCGCCGCGTGGCCAAATCCCGGGTCCATGAAGCCGGCGTAGTGCACGCGAAATTCGCCGACGAGGGGATTGAATGGCACCATCTCGGCGGCGTGCGACGGCGGCACGTGCACGGCTTCCTTCGAGGCCAAAATATAAAACTGATCGGGATCGAGGATCAGACGGTGCTTGGCGCTGACGTGGATCGGGTCCCAATACTCTTCAAGCGGGCAGCTTCCAGGTTTGTCAACGTCAACGACACCGGTGTGGCGCCGGGCGCGATAACCCACAAGCCCCGTCTTATCGCCGATCAAATCAACCGACAGCGCGATGCCGCCAGAGATATCGGCATCTACGTCCGACACGAGTTGTTCGCGGCTGTGGAGTTCGGCCAATTGCACGTCGTTATCCGCCGAAGAGCCGACGCGGAAGCGGATCTGCGACAGCCGCGACCCCTTGCGCACAACAATCGGAAACGTCTGCGGACAAATCTCAGCGTAAAGCGGGCCTTTGTAGCCCGCTGGAATTTGGTCGAACGCAGCAACGCCGTCGGCAATAATACGCGTGAAAACGTCGAGCCTTCCCGTCGAGCTTTTCGGATTGGCGGACGCCTCGATCATGGACGGCAGGCTTAAGCTTTCCAGCAGCGGCACGATATAAACGCACCCCGTCTCCAGCACGGCACCTTGGCTGAGGCTAATCGTATGCAGCGCGATGTCGTCGAGCTTGACCTGCACCCGCGTGCCCGGCTGCGGCAAAAAACTGGCGCGCACCCGGTAGGCGACGGGTCCAAGCCGCAGATCAAGGCTGGCGGGCTGCAACTGCGTTTCGACAATCGGCTCGGCAAGGTGGATCGACCCGTCCTCAATCAACCGCGTCAACGCCTGCGACGGTAAAATGCCGGAGACTGCTGCAGCCGGACTTGGCGCCACAGCAGGAACTACCGGTTTTTTTTGAGCCGACTTCGCCATAACACTCCCTTGCGACCTGTTCGCTCTAACCGAAGCCACCCTTGACGCCAAGGGGCGCAAACGGGTAATCCGGGGGTCACTTCGTGGTCCTTTTGCCGGCCGGCTTGCAGCCACGTTAAACAACTCGCTAAAAAGGCCGTGTGCGCC
>JAYUCQ010000477.1:0-7636 GCA_043740265.1 Hyphomicrobium sp. | reverse complement strand
AGCCGCTCGAAGCCAAAGGCTACCGCTTCTCTTATGACATGCTCGGCGAAGCCGCGCGTTCGGAACAAGATGCCGAGCGCTACTTCCAGCGCTATATGGCGGCCATCGACGCCGTTGGTAACGCGGCTGGCATATTCACCGCCACCAGCGCCGATGCAATCTTCGCCCGACCCTCCATTTCGGTAAAGCTCTCGGCCCTGCATCCGCGCTTTGAGCCCGGCAAGGATAAGCGTCTCGCCTCCGAACTCGCGCCGCTTGTTCTCACGCTTGCCAAAGCCGCCCGCGCCAAGGGCCTCGGCCTCACCATTGACGCCGAGGAACAAGACCGCCTCGATATCACCGCCGTTCTGTTTGGTGAAACGCTGCTCAACCCCGCCCTCGACGGCTGGAATGGGCTCGGCCTTGCTGTGCAAGCCTACGGTAAGCGCGCCGTTCCGTTGTTGCGCTGGGTCCGCCGCCTCGCCGAGCAATCGGGCAAGCGCATTGCCATCCGCCTCGTCAAGGGTGCGTACTGGGACAGCGAAATCAAATGGGCGCAAGAACGCGGCCTCGAAGACTATCCCGTTTTCTCCCGCAAACTGCACACCGACGTTTCGTATCTTGCTGCCATGCGGCTGCTGCTCGCCGATCCCGCAGCGTTCTACCCGCAGTTCGCCACCCACAACGCCCACGCCGTTGCCTCGGCGATCGTCGCAGCCGGAACCTCGCAATTTGAATTCCAGCGCCTGCACGGCATGGGCGAGGCCCTCTACGAAGAGGTTCTGCGCGACGGCAAACGAGCCCGTCCGTGCCGCATCTACGCGCCGGTTGGCGGGCACGAAGATCTTCTCGGCTATCTCGTCCGCCGCCTGCTGGAGAACGGCGCCAACACGTCGTTCGTCAATCGCATCGCCAACGATGAGACGCCGGTCTCTGAAATTATCGCTGACCCGGTCGAGACCGCAGAGCGCGAACGCGTTGCGGGCCAGCGCGCCAGCATCATGCCGCGCCCGCGCGAGATCTTCGCACCGGTACGCAAGGCAAGCGCCGGGTTGGCGTTGACCGAACTCAGTGTCCGGCGTCCGCTGATTGAAGACATCACCAAAACGTTGAAGGTGCCTTTTGCGGCGGGCCCGATCGTCAACGGCAAGGCGACGCTCGGCGGCGACACCGCGGCAACGCTTCTGTCGCCGCACGACAAGCGCGAACGCGTTGGTTCTCTGCGCATCGCGACACCGGCACTCCTCGATGATGCCATAACGGCTGCAACCCAAGCAGCCCACCGCTGGGACATGACACCGGCGGCCGAGCGGGCGCGGATCTTAAATCTCGCCGCTGACCTCTTTGAACGCGACCGCGCCAGCCTTATGGCGGCCCTGGTGCGCGAAGGCGGAAAGACACTTGAAGCCTCGCAAGCCGAAGTTCGCGAAGCCGCCGATTATTTGCGCTACTACGCCGCCGAAGCCCGGCGCTTGTTCACCGGATCCGTTCTGCTCACCGGGCCGACGGGCGAAGAAAATACGATTACCTTGCGGGCACGTGGGCCGTTCGCCTGCATCAGCCCGTGGAACTTCCCGCTCGCTATTTTCACCGGCCAAATAGCAGCGGCACTCGCTGCCGGCAATCCTGTCGTTGCCAAGCCTGCCGAGCAAACGCCGGTCGTCGCCTTCCTGGCCGTGAAGCTGCTGCACGAAGCCGGCATTCCCAACGACGTCCTGCATCTCGTCACCGGCGGCGGCAAACTCGGCGAAGCTCTGGTCAAAGATGTCCGCATTCAAGGCGTCGCCTTCACCGGTTCAAATGATACCGCCCGCGCCATTCAAAAATCTTTGTTCGACCGGCGTGGCGCCATCGTACCTTTCATCGCTGAGACCGGCGGCCTCAACGCCATGATCGCGGATTCATCTGCCCTTCCCGAGCAGGTCGTGCGCGATGCCGTGCGTTCTGCCTTCGATAGCGCGGGCCAGCGCTGTTCGGCGGCGCGGCTGCTGTTCGTGCAGGACGACGCCCTGCCGCGCATCAAATCGATGCTGACGGGCGCCATCGAAGCCCTCGATGTCGGCGATCCGCTCGACTACGCCACCGACATCGGCCCCGTGATCGATGAGGCCGCGCAGGACATGCTCGAAGGCCACAAGGTCCGCATGCAGCGCGAAGGCCGCGAGTTGATCGACGTCGCACTGCCCGACACCTGCCGCGCTGGAACTTACGTCACACCGGCGATGTACGAAATTGATCGCCTCGACCGCCTCAACGGCGAAGTCTTCGGCCCCATCTTGCATCTCATCCGCTATGACCGCGGCCATCTGGCGTCGGTCATCGCCAGTTTGAATGCCACCGGCTACGGCCTGACGCTCGGCCTGCACAGCCGCATCGAAAGCGTCGCCGATTACGTCGCCGAACACGCCCGCGTCGGCAACCTCTACGTCAACCGCAACCAGATCGGCGCCCAAGTCGGCGTCCAACCTTTCGGCGGTGAGGGCCTCTCCGGCACCGGCCCGAAGGCAGGCGGCCCCAACTATCTGATCCGCTTCGCCACCGAACGCACCCGCTCGACCGACATCACCGCGACGGGGGGCAATCACATGCTTCTCAGCGGGCGGGAGTGAGGACGCCTCCCTGTCCCCGTCCTTCACGGGGAGAGGGCCGGGTTGAGGGGCGGCATCGCAATGAACGTTGGACACGCCCGAATTGTAGGGTGGGTTTGACGCTCCCGGTGCTTCCGGCTGGCTCGACGAAGGAGAGTCTGAAGCGCCAAGAAAAGAGCTTCGTAACCCGCCGGCCGGAAGCGAGATGTTGCCGCTTTCTTTGTCGAGGCTCGGCGCAATACGACCGGGGCGCAGTGCCGGTCTATTGACGCCCTACGTTTCTTCATTTTGATGGATCCGTGCTACGCGTTGCACGCAAGATTAAGAGCACTCGACCGGAGGCCGCATGTTCAAACGTCTTTGCGCCCTGTTTGCGCCCAAGCAAAGATACACAATCACAACGTCACTCGAAACGCGCGCCGTCGAAAAATGGGAGATGACGCCACGTGAAAGTTTTGAGTGGACAATCACCGCCATGGACGACAGCTATAAAAGCATCGACGACGTAACTGGAAAGTGGATATCAAACGGCATACCAGAGTGTGAGGCCGTGCTTGGTGACCACGGCAAGCTGACAAAGTATCAACGCGGTGCTGTCAAAAGGCTTACCGGAGTCGATGCGCAGACGTATGAAGTTGCAGCAATGGTGATGCTCAAGCGACTACGGCAACTCGAAGCATTAGGCATGCATGATCCGAGTGATCCGCGTCACGCAGTGCGCGCAAAGGTCAAAGAGGTGGCAAGACAGTCGGCGCGAAAAGCTGCAAAAGCAGCATCGAAATTGCCAAAGTAAGAAGCGCAGGTCGAAAACCGATCTAGTCGTGGTTTGCGGTCAAGCGACCGCTCAGGCCAAACGGCCACCGCCCTCTCCACAACGTCATCCCGGCGTCGCGTGAGCACTTCCCCTCCCCCTTGAGGGGGGAGGAAGATGCGCCATGAGTTACGTCGCGCATCGCCGCTCGAGCAAAAACATAAAACGCGATGTAACTCATTCTCGGCGCATCAGGTGGGGGTGTCCAGTGGCACGTTCGGCTCGTCACCCCCATCTGAAACGCCATCAGACTTAGGCGGGCCTTTCATGATTTGGCAAATGGCGGCGGCGGCCCGTCTAAGCCTGTGGCGTTTCTTCTTCCCCCCTCAAGGGGGAAGAGTTTCGCACAATTCCCGCGTCCCCGAAAAATCCCCAACAAAAAAGGCGGCTAGAGCATTCAGCTCCAACCACCCACACGTCCGACCATACGAAAAACATAGCAGAGGAGCGTCACGCTGTCGAGCAAAACCTATGGTTACTACTTAGAAAATCCGTTCACAAATCTTGTTAAGTTTGTTGGCTTAATGCTCCGGCACAGGCGGCCGGCTCGACGGAGGAGAGTCGCCTGTGCCCATGAAAGAGCTAGTCGGAACGCGCCAAGCAAAAGCTTACTAACCCAAAGCCGTCCTCAATTTTGCAGCATGTGCGCTCAACACCGCGCCGTCTTCCATCTTGCCGGTGTGCACTTTAAGCGCCACGCCATCGTAACGCGGGATGACATGATAGTGCAGGTGGAACACCGTCTGCCCGCCAGCCGGTTCGTTGAACTGCATCATGGTGATGCCATCAGCGTTGAACGCAGCTTTCGCCGCTACAGCGATTTTTTGCACCAGCGGTAAAATCTTCGCCAGTACGGCGGGATCAGCATCCAGCACATTGCGCGACGCAGCCTTTGGAACAACCAGCGCGTGCCCCGCCGATTGCGGCATCACATCCATGAATACAATCGCGTCAGCATCCTCGTAGACCTTTTGGCAGGGAATTTCGCCGCGCAGGATTTTGGCGAAAATGTTTGTTGGATCGTAAGTCATGAGCGCCTCGCTAAAACTGTCGTCGAGACTTATCGCGCCAGGCTCAATTCTTCAATCGCCCTCATGCCGGTAAGGCCCCATCTCCGCCAACTCGGCATTGCTCTCAGTGACCAACTTGCGCTCTTGTTTCAAAAACCGTTCAACCGCGCGCTTCAGGCCCGGATCGGCAATCCAGTGCGCCGAATAGGTTTCAACGGGCAGATATCCCCGCGCCAGTTTATGTTCGCCCTGCGCGCCAGCTTCGACGCGTGCCAACCCGTTCGCAATCGCATAGTCGATGGCCTGATAATAACAGACCTCGAAATGCAGGCTCGGGTGCTGTTCGATCGCACCCCAGTAGCGTCCATACAAGCAATCGCCGCCGATCATGTTGAGTGCGCCGGCGATGTAGCGTCCGCCGCGCTTGGCCATCACCAGCAGGCAGCGCTCCGGCATCGCCTCACCGAGGGCTGAAAAGAATTTTCGATTTAAGTAAGGCCGGCCCCATTTGCGATTTCCGGTATCGACGTAGTACTCGTGAAACGCGTCCCAGTGCGCCTCCGTGATATCGCGCCCCGTGACATGCTCAATTGTGATGCCAGGCGCCAAAGCCTCCGCACGCTCCTTGCGCACCGATTTCCGTTTGCGCGATGCGAACGTCGTCAGGAAATCGTCGAAGGTTTTGTAACCTTGGTTCTGCCAATGAAACTGCTGTCCCGTGCGGCCTAAAAATCCAAGCCCACCCAATCGCTGTTGCGACTCTTTAGCGAGAAACGTCACATGCACCGACGAAAGCCCGTTCTGGCGCGCGACCTCAATCGCCGCCGCCGCTAAAACCTGTTCGTCGGCCGCCGCCGTAGTCCCTGGACGCACCAGCAATCGTGGACCGGGAACTGGCGTAAACGGCACCGCCATTTGCAACTTCGGATAATAGCGGCCACCGGCTTGCGCATAGGCATCGGCCCAGCCGTGATCGAAAACATATTCGCCCTGGCTATGACTTTTGACATAGCACGGTGCAACTCCAGCGACGCCGCCAAGTCCATCTTCCAGCACGAGGTGCCGCGGCAGCCATCCCGTACCCGCGCCGACGCAACCGGCATCCTCTAGCGCTTTCAGGAACGCGTGGGCCACAAATGGATTGAATGTTGCCGCCTCCGCGTTGGCACACGCATCCCAGCCCGCCGCATCGATATCGCCGATGCCGGGCACGAGTTTCACAACGGCTTCAGTTGGTTCCGGCATGTTTCCTAGCGCTGGGCTGTACGCATTCTACGTTGATCGTGAGCCGAGGATCACACGCGGCCAATCTACGCCCTAGCCAATCCTCCCAGGGCATCCTATTTAGAGAGGGTCTAATGGGAGGCTAACCCCGATGTTTCGCACGCGTCTACTCCTCGTGGCAGCCGCCGCAACGGTTGTCAGCGCCGGTGCCGTTGCTGCACGCGACGGTGTCAAATTGCGTCATTCGTCGTATCTCGCCAAGCTGGTCCCGGCCTCGTTGGTCGAAAATCAGTCATTGGCGCAATACAATGAACTGACGCGCCAGGCGTTCCAGAAACACACGCTGGTGGAAGACGGCGATCCGCAAATTGAGCGGCTGCGGCGTATTCAACAGCGGTTGCTGCCGTATTCCTACAAGTTCAACGAACGGGCCCGGGACTGGAAATGGGAAGTCAATCTCATCGAGCAGAATACCGTCAATGCCTTTTGTATGCCGGGCGGTAAAATCGCGTTCTTCAGCGGCATTCTGAGTAAGTTGCAGTTGACCGACGATGAAGTCGCGATGGTCATGGGCCACGAAATCGCACACGCGCTGCGCGAACATGCCCGTGAACGCATGGCAAAGAGTACGCTCAGCAATTACGGCGGCCAGATTATCGGCGGGCTTCTGTTGGGTCAGGCGGGCCAGCAGCTCGGGGCTCAGGCTGGCGGGCTGCTGACGTTGAAATTCAGCCGCGACGACGAAAGCGAAGCCGATCTTGTCGGTATGGAACTGGCAGCCCGTGCCGGATACGACCCGCGCGCCGGTATTACGCTGTGGCAGAAAATGAGTGCGCAAAGCAAAGGCGCGCCGCCAGCCTGGTTCTCGACGCATCCCTCGAGCAAATCGCGCATCAAGGCCATCGAGGCCAATCTGCCGGACGTCCTGCCGCTCTACGAAGACGCCAAAGCGGGCCGGGCGGGGTAGCTTAGACTGTCGTCATCCTCGCGTCTTGAGCGCCCTTTAGCGCGAATGACGCGGGGATCCAGCGTAAACTCCCGATCGCAAAAAGACTTTAGAGCCTTCGGCAGTTTTTGCGCTGGATCTCCAAGCACGATCGCAAACGGACTCACGTGCTTGAAGATGACGTCTTACGGCTCAAACCCTTCAAAAATCATAGCGTCGGCCCACTTCGCGGCGGCCGCGCGGTCTTTCGCGGTCCGTACCGTCCACGTCATAAGCGGCAGGCCGAGCACACCGCGTGCGAACTCTGTGACAGGCGTCGGCAGGGCCTCGATCTGATAGGCGTAGAAATCCGGAGCGACGGGGCCCGATTCCAAAAGATTGCGCAAACGCGCCGCGCGCTGCCTGGACACCTTGCGGTTCCACCATCCAGCCCCCACAAAACTGCCCGAGACGATGCCGCGTGGCACGCCAGGCGCTAAGTCCTTCACGACCGCCATCACATCCGGATCAAAGGACATCAGCGCAACCGGTCCCTGGTACGCCGAAGCGAGTTTGCAAACACGTTTCAAAAACGGCACATCCGGCGAGTCCCACTCGCTTTTGATTTCGACGATAAGCGGAACCCGCCCATCGACTTGATCAAGCAGCTCGGCAAACGTCTGCATCCGCGTGGTACCGTCGCGATAACGCAGGCGCTTGATGTCCTGCGCCGTCAAACGTGAAACTGGCCCGCGCCCGTTCACAAGCCGGTTCTGTGTTTCGTCATGAAACACGATTGGCAGACCGCCCGCTGCGGCGCGCAGATCGCACTCAATGCCATAGCCATTTGCAATCGCGGCCTCGAACGCCGGCGCGGTATTTTCAACAATGCCGCGCTGCGCACGATGCAATCCGCGGTGCGCAATGGGTCGCAAAAATGCGGCGCGGTCGAGCATACTAAACCCGCACGCGCAGAATCGCATCGATCTCGACGGCGGCACCGAGCGGCAGGCTCGCAACGCCAACGGCCGAGCGCGTGTGTTTGCCGCGATCTCCAAGTGCGGCCCCCATCAAATCCGAAGCGCCATTGATCACCTGG
>JAYUCQ010000476.1:0-3152 GCA_043740265.1 Hyphomicrobium sp. | reverse complement strand
AGGACCTCGTGACAGGTTTTCTGCATCACCTTGGCGCGCGGATCGTAGTTTTTATAAACCCGGTGACCAAAGCCCATCAGGCGGAAGCCCGAGGTTTTGTCTTTGGCCTTTTTGACGAACTCCGGCACGCGATCAACGGTGCCAATTTCCTGGAGCATAGTGAGCGCCGCCTCGTTGGCACCGCCGTGCGCGGGCCCCCATAGACATGCAATGCCAGCCGAGATGCAGGCAAACGGGTTGGCCCCCGATGAGCCGGCGAGGCGCACCGTTGACGTCGACGCGTTCTGTTCGTGGTCGGCGTGCAGAATAAAGATGCGGTCAAGGGCGCGCGACAACACCGGGTTGACGACATATGGTTCGCACGGCACAGCGAAGCACATCTGCAAAAAGTTCGACGTGTAATCGAGATCGTTGCGCGGATAGATAAACGGGTGGCCTATGGAATACTTATAGGCCATTGCTGCAATGGTCGGCATCTTGGCGATCATGCGGTGGCTGGCGACTTCGCGCTGGTAGGGGTCGTTGATGTCGGTTGAGTCGTGATAAAACGCCGACAACGCGCCTACCGTGCCGACCATCACCGCCATCGGATGCGCGTCGCGGCGATAGCCGGTGAAAAACCGCGTCATTTGTTCGTGGACCATCGTGTGATTGGTGATGGTGCGGCGGAAATTGATAAACTCGCCGTTGTTTGGCAACTCGCCGTGGAGCAACAAATAGCACACCGCCAAAAAGCTGGTGTTGTCGGCCAACTGGTCAATCGGGTAGCCGCGGTAGAGCAGTTCGCCCTTGTCGCCGTCGATAAAGGTGATGCTGCTTGAGCAGTTCGCTGTCGAGGTAAAACCCGGATCGTAGGTGAAGTTTCCGGTTTCCTTGTAGAGCTGAGCCACATCGATCACGTTGGGGCCAATCGTGCCCGACCGGACGGGTAAAGCGACTGACTTGCCATCGATCGTAACGGTTGCTGTGGCAGCTGACTGGGCGGTCTGCGGCTTGATATCGCGCACGTTCATGGAGTTCTCCTGCAAAGCACCTCAGGCGATATACGCTTGGATGTGCCCTCATGCGGCCTGTACCGGAATGGTGTGGTGAGCGGTGCGCCGGCCGGGCATTCGGGAAAAGCGGCTTGTGGGATAAAGGTTTAGCTGATTTTGTGCAGTGCGGCAATATCGTCTTTTGGAGGGTGCAGTGCAGGACACCTTATGTTGCGCAAGCCTTGATCCTGTTGAGGGATTCGGCGCGTCCAAGAACTTCAAGCACGGTGAAGACGGGCGGCGAGACGGTTCGGCCGGTTAACGCCGCACGTAGCGGCTGTGCCACTTTACCAAGTTTGGCACCGGTCTCTTCGGAGTAGGCACGAACTTCGCTTTCGAGGGCGTCGGCGGACCAGGTCGAGGATTTCTCAAAACGCTGCGCCAGGGCAACAAGTGTTGTCCGTGCGTCCGCATCAATCAGTTTCGCGGCTTTGTCGTCGAGTTTCAGCGGTGTATCGGTGACGAGGAACAGCGCGCCTGTGACAAGTTCTGCAAGTGTCTTGGCCCGCTCTTTTAAGGCCGGCATCGCGCTGAGAAGCTTATCCCACCCGCACGCTGCCAAGCGATCTCTGAGCGCACCGCCATTCGGGATCGTTGGCGCAAGCGCGTTGATTTCGTGCGCCAGCGCGACGTCCGATCGTGGCGGCGCTTTCGGATCGATGGGCAATTCGCGCAGAGCCGCGAAGTCGAGGTGCGGCAGCATATCTTTGATGCGGCCAATCAACTCCACGTCTGGCGTCTGGCGGATGTAGTGGCCGTTCAAATCGTCGAGCTTCTTGAAGTCAAACCGCGAAGCACTCTTGTTGATACCATCAATGTCGAACCATGTGAGCAGCTGTTGCGTCGACATAATCTCGTCGTCGCCGTGGCTCCATCCCAGCCGCACGAGGTAGTTGCGCAAGGCGACCGGCAAATAACCCATACTGCGATAGTCTTCGACGCCTTGTGCGCCGTGGCGCTTCGACAGTTTTGCGCCATCTGCACCGTGGATCAGCGGAACGTGGGCGAAGTCCGGAATGTGCCAACCCATGCCTTGATAAATTTGTGTTTGCCGGGCCGTGTTGGTCAAGTGATCGACGCCGCGCACGACATGCGTGACCCCCATGTCGTGATCATCGACGACGACGGCAAGGTTATAAGTCGGGTTGCCGTCAGAGCGCAGGATGATGAGATCGTCGAGGTCTTTGTTCGGGAACGTCACGTGACCTTGCACATGGTCATTGACAATGGTTTCGCCATCCCGAGGCGCTTTGAGGCGCACCGTTGGTTTGATGTCCGTCGGCGCGTCTTTCGCATTGCGGTCGCGCCACGGCGACAAGAAGATTTGCGGCCGGCCTTCAGCTTTGGCAGCCTCGCGCGCGGTGTCGATCTCAGCAGAAGAAGCATAGCAGTGATAGGCCGCGCCGCGTTTTAAAAGCTCGTGCGCAACTTCGCGATGCCGGCTGGCGCGGGCGAACTGCGAAACGGCGTCGCCGTCCCAATCGAGTTCAAGCCATTTCAAGCCGTCGAGAATGGCCGTTACAGCAGCGTCGTTGTTGCGTTCGCGGTCCGTATCCTCAATTCGCAGCAGGAATTTACCCTGACGTCCGCGGGCGTAGAGCCAATTAAAAAGCGCCGTTCGCGCGCCGCCGATATGCAGATAACCGGTGGGCGAGGGGGCAAAACGCACGACGGGCGCTGCTGGTGTGGTCACGGCCTTGGACATGGAGCCTTTTGGGTCCTTATTTGCGCTCATCGATTGAGGATTTTCTGGGATGGTCCTATCATAGCACATTTGGCAGCGGTAGTGAAGTTGGGTGTGGCGTGCAGGCTGCATATCAAGGTTCGTTTGACGAGCCGGCGGGCCGGGCAGGCGAGCCCCTGCTTGAGCGGTTCCGCCGCGCCGGAGACGGTGAACGTTCGCGTATATTTCTGTGGTCTCCGGTCGCCCTCGGCGCTGGCATCGCGGCTTACTTTGCATTGCCTTTCGAGCCTGCCGGGTGGATTTCACTGGTCCCTCTTGCCGCCGCGTTGATCATCAAATCCGTGACGCGCCGGGGAAGTCTGATGTCGGCACTTGCGACCGCGCTCGTGCTCGCCGCCAGCGGGTTTGCTTTGGCTAAATTGCGCGTTGAGACC
>JAYUCQ010000475.1:0-7651 GCA_043740265.1 Hyphomicrobium sp. | reverse complement strand
TGGAAAAGCTCGGCATGGGCTCGCTGTTGTGCGTAGGGCAGGGGAGTGCACGGCCGTCTCGCATGGCGATCATGGTGTGGAATGGAGCCAAGGGCAACAAGAAGCAAAAGCCGATCTGCTTCGTCGGCAAGGGCGTCGTGTTTGACACCGGCGGCATCTCAATCAAGCCTGCCGGCGGCATGGAAGATATGAAGGGCGACATGGGCGGCTCGGCTGCCGTTATCGGCGTCATGCACGCACTCGCTGAGCGCAAAGCTAACGTCAATGTCGTCGGTCTCATCGGGTGCGTTGAGAACATGCCGTCGGGGAATGCCGTCCGCCCAGGCGACGTCGTCACCTCGATGTCGGGGCAGACAATCGAGATCATCAACACCGACGCCGAGGGCCGCTTGGTTCTGGCTGACGTGCTCTGGTACGCGCAAGAAAAGTTCAAGCCGAAGCTCGTCATCAACTTGGCGACACTGACCGGCGCCATCATGATTGCACTCGGCAAGGAATTCGCCGGCATGTTCTCCAATGACGACAAGTTGGCGGAAGAACTGTCGGCCGCGTCACGCGTGACCGGCGAGAAGGTCTGGCGCATGCCGCTCGACAAGGCGTTCGACAAGGCGATGGATTCCAAATTTGCCGACATGAAGAACGCGGGCGGACGCTGGGGCGGTTCGTGCACGGCGGCGGCGTTCCTGCAGCGCTTCATCAAGGATACGCCGTGGGTCCACTTGGACGTCGCTGGCACGGCTATGGATGGCGCCAAAACCGATTACAACACCAGCTGGGGATCGGGCTGGGGCGTGCGCTTGCTCGACCGGTTCGTCGCCGATTTCCACGAGAAGGCAGAGAAGTAGGTTTCGAATACTCAGCTCCAGGCAGGCCAGAGTGTCTGCCTGGTTGGCTACATATCTTAACCCTTGACTAAGAATTGTTTTATATTGAAACAGATGGCCCATCTATTGTTTATTTCCATAATATGTATTATGCGAAATACAGACGGAGTTTAAGGACGCGGCGGATTTAGTGAGCCAGGGCCAATGTAAGTGTGTCTGGGGTGTCGGACATGCAGGCGCGTGCCGACGAGGCGCAGACGCGAAGCCGCGCCCTACCAGATCTACTGCGCGTTGCCGTTCTCATCGATCATGACGAAGAACGTTCGCGTTGCCGGTTCACCTGAGCCGAGGCGGCCGCTGACGATGAACTTATCTTCGCCCGACTGCCCGGCAACGGGCGTGTAGTAGATGCCGGTACCTTGCACCTGCGTGCCGATGCATTTGCCGGACAGCGAATACTGGATCGTCGTTGGCTCTCCAGTCTTGAAAGCCACTTGACCCTTTGCGGGTTGGGCATCGAGTTGCATATCCGGGAAGCCGATGAAGGCGCAGGCGTCGGGCGTGAAGCCGGCCATGACGAAGACGCGGGTGGCTTCTCCCGGCTTGACGTGTGTGGCCTTACCGGCGGCATGAGTGGGATTGCTCCAAAGCCCGAGGAGCGCAATTGTGATCGCGCTCAGGCCCAGCGCCAGTTTGAAATTATCGGATTTCGGAAGCGGAACAGCTTTGGCGGTGGCGGGCATAAAGGCCCCTCCCCTGGTTGCGAAGTTCTACGCAACACGAGGGCTAGTCTACGCTTCGATTCTAGGAGTTGTGCAGGCAGCTATCTCGCGGTGCAGCTAAAGAGCCTTGCCAGCCTCTTCGACTATCTTGCGCGCCAGTTCCAAATCAGCGTCACTGACCTGCACAGGTATGGGGCCGAATGCGGAAATGGCAGGCGGTACTTGCTGGTAGAGTTCAATTCCAACCAGTGTCGCGCGGATGCCGCGTGCCGCCAAAGCCGAGCGAATGACGAGTGCCTCGCTAATATCATCCGAAACGCAAAGTTGAACCAGCGGCATTAGTAATCAACTCCTCTGCTCCATCCACCTTACGCCTTCAGCAATTAAAACCGCGTAGAGGGCGAGCACAAATCCTGAGAGCATGTTGACGGACACAAAGGCGCTGATGGCGAGGGCGATGTCAGGACTGAAAACGAGATTGAGCATACGCTCGACGATATCGTCGAAACTCTGCTTCAGCAGGAATAGAAATTCGCTCGCCTGCGCCAGTGACGGATTGGCTGGCAGATCAAAGGCGGCGCGCTTGGCCAATTCTGTGATGCCTGGCGACGGCAGAAACGACAAGCCTGCTGAAAATAATAGCCCGAGCGGAGCCGCCAATCGGAAGTAGCCCCAGCGCAGGGGCCGCGCCTGTAGACGGTGGCTGAGAAAGCGCACACCCTGCACGCCAAGGAACAAGCAGATGCCGAACGCGATCGCGACGTATGTCAACCGATCCATGTCGGTGCCAAGAAACGTCAGCAGCGCCGCGACACCGGCGAGGAGCGCCTTCACGAACGCTTCCGATGATCCAACGAGGGTTGTGAAAAGTTGTAGCTTCCCCGGCTGCTGTCCTGTTTGTGAGGGGGGGCCACGATCAAAGTAGAACGGCAATTCATTCTTGAGCCGCGCGATTTCAAGGGCAATGCCCAGCGCCAGCGAAATGACAAACGTCACCGCCGCAAAAATCAGCGGCTCATGCAGCCCCAGCCACGCGACGCCAGCGATGGCCGCCAGCTCTGCCAGCATAATGATGGCGTTGAAGATGATGCGCATGGAGCCCGATTGACTTGATGTTCCGCCCGCGCGCATCCTAGCCGGACTGGCGCAGTGCGCCAGGGGCATCTCTAAGACGTCGCCTTGGCGAGCGTGCACTGGGCGTCACTGATACGGGCGAGTTCAGCTTGGAAGGGGAACGAGCGGCGCAGCATCAGCATGCCGCCGTCGCCGGTATCGCCGACAAAATTGAGGTGGGCCTGATCGCTGCCCTCGCCTGCCGTCTCGCCCGGCGGCTGATACCAGGCTTCAACTGAGTACGGCGCTGACCCCTTGGCCAATTCGAGTTTGCCGGTGAATGCGTTCTGGCGATGGGCGGCGGATTCTGGCTTGAGGCGGACCGCGACCGGCCCGCAAGGTGCCGCGTCCGATACCATGATCCCGCACCACCCGTCGGGGCACGGCACGATGTCATATGTCAACTCGCAGGCCTTGCCGCCGCAGTTCTGCGGGTCAGCAGACCGCATGTTGAAGGCATAGCGCGGTCCCTTCCACCGGCCAGCCAAATTAACGGGAGCGAGATCGACGTGCGCCGCGCTGGGTGCCTTCGCGGCGTCACCCGCGCAGGCTGCCGTAGTGACGCCATGAGCCAATGAGACAACGACACCCGCCATGACAGACAGCAGCGCGACACATATCGTCCGGCCGGCAATCAGCGGAATAAAACCCGCGTTTCTTCCAGTTGCCGTGGGCGTCATGATTGGCCTCCTGATATTTTCAATCGGTTGCGTTGCAATCGGTTCCGGCACCGGGCTCATCCCTCTGCCATTTGAAATGTTCGAACTCGCAGGGCGGATGCCGTATATTTTCCGCGCTCATATGGTGACGTCAGCTGTCGCTCTGCTTCTTGGTCCGGTGGTAATTATTCTGCGCCACCGTCCAAGCCTGCACCGGATGCTGGGCCGCGTTGTTGGCGCTTTCGTGGTGGCAGGAGGGCTGACTGCACTTCCTGTCGCCATATTCAGCAACTCGTCGCCGGCCGCGCGTGCCGGATTTTTTGTGCAGGGCTTGGTGTGGATATATCTTCTGGTGCGCGGCGTTGGCGCCATCCGGGCGCATGACCGGCGCGCACATGCACGCTTCATGTTGGCGATGTATGCGGTGGCAACGGGTGCGGTCTGGTTCCGCGTGATGACGGGAACAGCGATCGCCCTGCATCTGCCGTTCACGCAGATCTACGCCGCTGCGGCCTGGCTGGGCTGGATGATCCCGCTGACAGTCGTTTCATGTGTTCAGGCGTTTCAGTCTGATCAATGGCTGCGGCCGCCCCGCCCCTCGCCGCATCACGCTTGATCGTCTAGTGTCCCGCCCGAAATGTGAGGACACCCATGACGCCATCGAAAGACATTCAGCGCCTGATCGACATTATGGCGGCGCTGCGCACGCCTGAAACAGGATGCCCTTGGGACCTGGAACAGACATTCGCAACGATCGCGCCGTACACGATTGAAGAAGCCTATGAGGTGGCGGATGCCATTGAGCGCGGTGACCTTGCGGACTTGAAAGACGAACTCGGCGATTTGTTGCTCCAAGTTGTCTACCATTCGCGCATGGCTGACGAACAAGGCGCGTTCGCGTTCGGCGATGTGGTCGAAGGCATTACGCAGAAGATGATCCGCCGCCATCCGCACGTGTTCGGCGATGAGACAGCGCGCACTGCGGGGACGGTGAAGGGTCTGTGGGACAAGATCAAGGCGGAGGAGAAGTTGGAGAAGGTGGCCGCGGCGCACACGTCCGTTCTCGACGATGTTCCCGTTTCTCTGCCCGCCCTCACACGCGCCGTTAAGTTGCAGAGCAAAGCTGCAAAAGTCGGTTTTGACTGGCCGAGCCTTGCGCCCGTGTTCGACAAAATGCGCGAGGAACTGGCGGAGTTGGAGGAAGTTTTGACCCCCGCCGCGACCGGCTCGGCCCTCGCATCCGGCCGGCTCGACGAAGGAGAGTCGGATGCGAGCATAAAAGAAGAGTTTGGCGACCTGCTTTTTGTTATGGCCAACGTGGCGCGGCATTTGAAAATTGATCCGGAAGCAGCCCTACGCTCGGCGAACCAGAAATTCACGCGCCGTTTTCATCACATCGAGACGCGGCTGCGCGATCAAGGCTGCAGCCCAGCGCAATCGACGCTCAAGGAGATGGATGCGCTCTGGGATGAGGCCAAGGCCCGGGAGCGGAAAACGTAATTGAGGTCCAAAATTCCATCGGTTTTTGCGGCGGGCTCCATCAACCCGGCGCGTCTCGAGCAAAGATGTCTTCAAAAAGTGGAACCAAGCGCTTTGTGCCTAACGTGCTCAGATGGTCGTCATCCGCGTACAGCGCAGCACCTTTTTGCATCGTCTCGCAGATGCTCTCGTTACATAACATGCGGTCTGGGTAGACGACCCGTACGTTGGGCATCTTTGCGAGATCAGCCAAAAGCGGCAGAATGAAAGTTTGGCGATCTTCAAAGTCTTGCCGCTTTAAGGTATACTCGCGCACCTTGCCGCGCATCATGTCTTTGATGACCATTGATGGCAGGTTGAAAGGCAGTTCGGGGACTGGGCCGATGATCGTCACGCGCCGGCCCGACGCTGTGATGGTTTTCAAAGTTTCACGGAACAGCCGTGCGAATTCAGCGCGATTTTTGTCTAAGTCGCCGTCGGCGAAGCGGCGGACGTTGACACCGATCTCCCCGCCACTGCCGCGCCCTTCGGAATAGAGGGCCCAGCGCGCATCCAATATAAAGTGGCGCAGGTTATCTTGCTTCAGAATGTTAGCGACAACGATGTTGTGATCGATGCACTTGGAAAATGTACGCCGCGAGACATCTTCGAGCCCCAGTAGAGGCGGGCAGCCCCCTGTGGCTACCAGCGTGCCACGCAGGGCAGCTTTGGAAGCGATGGCCGAGAGCTCGGTTGCAATCGTGGCTGCGTGAGAATCGCCCCAGAGCACGAATGTTGCCGTTGCCTGATGTGGGTCGCCCAATACACAAAGGCCCTCCGCCGTCTGCTGCTTCTGGAGTTCCGCCGAACAGGCATCGTCATAACGGTTGTCGCGCGCGACCGACTTGACGACGGCCTGAGCCTCCGGCGACAGACGCATTATGATCCCGTCGGTTTTCTTAATACCAAAGCCAATTACGATGCTCGCTGCGAGTGCCACGAGGGCACTTGCAAACACACGCTTTTGCGAAGCGTCGCCACGCTTTTGGCGGGCCGGTTGTTCAATTACCGCCCATGTTCCGATCGACAACAGTATGGCGATCGCGATCAGTGCAAGCCGCTCTGGCGCTCCCAAGGCACCATCCGACGCGTAAGCGGCAAACGCGAGGATCGGCCAGTGCCACAGATACAGCGAGTAGGAAATTTTTCCGGTGAACACCAGAGGCTGTGTTGCGAGGATTCGCTGAACGACGGTCGGAGCGGCAGCCCCGCTGTGGATCACAAGCCCCGCACCCAGACAGGGAAGCAAAGCAGCGAATCCCGGAAAGGACGTTACAGGCGAATATAACAAAATCGCCGCGAAAATCATCACGAGACCGATGCAGCCCAGTGCTTCGGCAAGGGCTTGCGTGCGAGCGGGTGGTATGATCGCAACACCGAGTAGTACGCCCGTCATCAACTCCCAGGCTCGCGAATGCAGTAGAAAAAATGCCGAGGGCCACTCGTGACTGACGCCGTAAGCGGCGCTAACCAACGATGCCGCGGCCAACATCAACAAAATGACGGCCCTTGATTGCCAGGCGAAGCGGTAAAGTGCAAGCAGCGCCAGCGGTGCGATCACGTAGAACTGTTCTTCAACCGCGAGCGACCACGTGTGCAACAGGGGTTGAGTTTCAGCGACAGGGGCGAAGTACCCTGCCCTGCGCATAAAAAAAACGTTAGAAAGAAATGCGCCAATATAGACGACCGACAGCCCGAATTCTTTGTAATCCTGCGGCGTGAGAATAAACCAGCCCGCAGCAATGGATGCAAAGACGACGGTAAACAGCGCTGGAAAAATGCGTCTAATGCGGCGCTCATAAAAGCCTGCGAAAGAGAACGAACCCTCGCTCATTTCTTTGACGAGTATCGAGGAGATCAAGTAGCCTGAAATGACGAAGAAGACATCGACGCCCACGTATCCGCCAGTGAAAGGACCAACCTTGGCGTGGTACAGAACGACTGCTAGAACCGCGATGGCTCGAAGCCCGTCAATATCCGCCCGATAGGCAAGCGAACCGCTCACATTGACACTCCCTGCGCGTACGCAGTTGGTATCGCGCGCAGGCGGGGGTTGCAACTGATCTAATGCGCCGCCATTTGCCCCGCAGGGTTTGACGCTTCAGGGCTCTCCACGTGTTCCGGTCTGACGCCTAGGCCAACGAACCGGGCGGGGAGAGACTTGAGAAATGGCGTGCCGAGCAAAATGCGCAGCGGCAGGGGGGGCTTCGCAGCGGTCCGCCCGGCAAGCGCCGGTGCGATCATCTGCGATTGCATGAAGATCTGCATGTTCTGGATCATGCGCGTTGGAAATTCGCGGCGGGCTTGAACGTGTCTGAGGTCTTCAAATGTCAGCCGGTTTTGGCGCAGCGGTGCCGCTAAGATGTTCGCTGCAGCGACGGCATCTTGAACAGCGAGATTAATGCCGACGCCGCCAACTGGACTCATCGCATGGGCGGCGTCCCCGATGCACAGAAATCCTGGACGAGCCCATTGCTTTAACCGGTCGATCTTCACGGTCAGCAATTTGACTTGGTCCCAATCCGCGATGGCAGAAACGCGTGCGCCGTCGAACGGCAGCAGCGGCGCAACGCTTTTGCGGAAGGCCTCGAGACCGGCTGCGCGCACCTTCGCATCGCCATCCTTCGGGATAACGAATGCGCACTGCCAATAGTCGCCACGGTTCAACATCACAAAGACCCGCCCGCAATCAAAACGAGCTTGGGTGTTCGCCGTATCGGTCGCAAACCGCGGCAGCCGGAACCACAGCACGTCCATCGGCGCGCCGAACGTCTCAGACTCGAGCTGCGCAGCGCGCCGCAAGACCGACGTCCGG
>JAYUCQ010000474.1:0-3159 GCA_043740265.1 Hyphomicrobium sp. | reverse complement strand
CTCAGGCAGAAGACCGATAGCCTTCTCCTGCAAAACGGTACGAACTGTGGCCTGCGTCAGCTTACCCTCGGCCGCCTGACGGCTGAGATCGGCTGCTTTCGCTCCCGTCACGTACAGCGTGAGACCTGCTGATCCGGGCGGCACACTCGAAATGTCGTCGATCATGCGGCACGGCTGAGCCTGCGTCTCCTTCGGGCAAACGAGGTTCAATTTCGTTTCGGCTTTCGCAATCTGCTCCCGCAAATACAACGTGTAAGCGGCGTTCTCGGGGAAGAATTTCGCCAGCGAATCCGATGGGACTGTCTGTTCGGCGCGCGCCGGAGTGAGGCACAGAAAAACGACTATGGCCAAGAAACAGGCTGGAAATGCGCCCATGATACTGTCGCCTCCTCTAAAATAAGAGAGCACAGATATCTTCTCCCTTATTGCTTAACGATTCAAGAGGGAGACGGAGGGCAGAACATTCAACCGCCACCCCGCATTGCCACCCTCTTGCCCCTATGGCAGGGTCCACGCTCAAAGTGCCGCGCTGCCGATCAGGAGCTTCAACAGGTGACCACTGCCGCCAAGGCGACGCGCGCTGCGTGCGGAATTCGCGTCGTTGCCAGTTCCAATCCATCGACGCATGACGCCATTGCCTCGGCAGCAACTGAACTTCGCGGCGAAACCTTTCAGCACATCATCGTCTTCTTCTCCAGCGAGCACGATCTCGGCGTTCTGATCGCTGAATTGTCGGCAGCATTTCCCGATACGCCGGTCTCCGGCTGCAGTACCGCCGGCGAAATGGGCCCGCTCGGCATGATGCAGGGCGGATTGGTGCTGATCGCTTTCCCGGAAATCGGCTTTCGCGTTCTCAGCGAAGTCATTCCGGCCATCGATCAAGGCGGTGTCGAGCGCGCGTCCGACATTGCCCGCCGCCTCAAAACCCAAATCATTCTCGGCTCCAACCGCTCGTCGCGCGACAATGTTTTCGCCCTCGTCCTCATCGATGGCTTATCGAACAAGGAAGAAGCGCTTATCGCCGCCATTCATTGGTCGCTGGATGATATTGAACTTGTTGGCGGGTCAGCGGGTGACGGTCTGGCCTTCCAGCGTACCGCGCTCATCCATCGCAACACGCCGGTGCGCGGCGGCGCAATACTGTTTCTTATCGAAAGCCTGACCCCATTCGCCGTTTTTAAAACCCAAAACTTTGAACCGACACCCATCAAGCTCGTCGTCACCGCGGCCGACGTTGAAAACCGCATCGTTCACGAACTCAATGCCGAACCCGCGGCGCGGGAATACGCCGCCGCCATCGGCCTTCAACCGAATGAGCTCGGCCCGTTCTCGTTCGCGTCGTATCCGCTCGTCGTCAAAGTTGGCGGCGACTACTATTGCCGCTCCATCCGCAACATGAACCCCGACGGTAGTCTGTCATTTTTCTGTGCCATAGATGAGGGCTTGGTGTTCACCGTAGCGCGCCCCAACGACATGGTGCGCTCGACGCAGGAGACGCTAGAAGGTCTCGACGCAAAATTAGGCGGTACTGATTTTGTCCTCGGATTTGACTGCATTCTAAGGCGGCTTGATTCCGAGAGCCGCCAGGTTCGCCACAAGGTCGAAGAGCTCTATCAGCGCTTTGGCGTCACCGGATTTCACACCTACGGCGAGCAGTTCAACGGCATGCATTTGAATCAGACCCTGACGGGTATCGCCTTTGGCAAACGGAGGAGCCCGCCGTGACACCCTTTCCTCCAACAGTTCCTGTTCCGGCGGGCGACGAGGCTGCCAGCAATGCCGTTCGCAAACTCACTAAAATCAACAATGCACTCCTGCAGCGTGTTGAGCGCTCGATGGATCAGCAGGCCAATGCCTTCTCGCTGTTTCAAACCGCCATCGGCTTAGAGGCACAAATCCGGCGGCGCACCGACGAATTGCACAATGCGCTGTCTAATCTTGAACTGGCCAACGCCGACCTGTCGCACGCCCGCGACGAAGCCGAGCGCGCGAATCGTGTGAAGACCCGTTTTTTCACAGCCGCCGGTCATGATTTGCTGCAACCGCTACATGCCGCCCGGCTGACGTTGTCGGAGTTAAGCGACGTGCAGGAAACGCCCGACGCTCTGCGGTTGACGTCAAACATCTCGTCGGCTTTGACGGCCATCGAGGACCTTCTCACGTCCATTCTCGATCTCTCGAAACTCGAAGCCGGTGCCTTCGTGCCCAAAATCCAGCCTGTGGCTCTGGGCGATGTCTTTGAGCAGCTCGTGGTCTCGGGCGAACTGATTGCCCGCCGCAAAGGCTTGGAGATGCGCTGGCGGCCAACGCCGCTGGCTGTTCAATCCGATCCCCTGATGTTACGCCGTATTTTGCAAAACCTGCTCGCCAACGCCATTCACTACACTGAAAAAGGCGGCTTTTTGCTTGCGGCGCGGCAGCGCGGCCGCCACATCTCAATCGAAGTATGGGATACTGGCCCCGGCATTGCCGCGACCGAGCACGACCACATTTTTGAGGAATTCCAGCGCGGCGCCGCGTCCGAGCGGTCAGGCGGGGCCGGCTTCGGCCTTGGCCTTTCCATCGTCCGGCGCATGTCGGAGGCGCTCGGCCACCCCTTGAAGCTCAAATCGCGTGTCGGCCGAGGTTCGACATTCTCAATTTTGGCACCTGCTGCAGAGCGGCCGCGCGCCGAACAACCTACCGCGCTTCCAGCCGCGGGATTGGACACGCTCAGCGGCCAACCGCTGCTCGTCATCGACAATGATCTGAACGTCTTGGAAGCCATGCAGACGCTTCTCAACCGCTGGGGGGCCAATGTCCGCCTCGCCCGCGATCTCGACGACATCAGCGAAATTCTAACCGACACGTCGTTTAAACCGATGCTTATTCTCGCCGACTACCAGCTTGATGATGGCGTCACCGGCCTTGAGGCCGTGGCGCGTGTGCGGTCGGCCTTTGCGCACAAGATCCCCGCCATCATCATCACCGCCGACCGGCGCGAGTCGACGTCAATGGGAGCTTCGCACGCAGGTTGCGAGCTCTTGCACAAACCCGTCCGGCCCGCCGAACTCCGCGCGCTCATGCAGCATTTGTTGAAGTAGGTTCACTCAATCACCCGGAGCAGCCAGAATACTATCAAAGTCGATTTTCTGCGCTTCGATGACGGCCTGCGTGCGC
>JAYUCQ010000473.1:0-3163 GCA_043740265.1 Hyphomicrobium sp. | reverse complement strand
TCGGCGAACGAAGGAGTGGTGCTCGCGGTACCAAGCGCCAGGGCCAAAGCTAATGCCGAGGCACTGAGCAGCGAGACGCGTTTGAGCGAAGTTGTGGTTAGGGACATGAGCGTTTCTCCAGTTGATGATGGAGATAGCTACGAAGCGCAGCGCTGCCGGGTTTCGCTTTCTTCTTCACGATGTATTGAGAGAATCGAGGTGATCCGAACGGCACAACCGGTTTGCGCAGTACTGCGGCGCGCGTGCTATTTTGACGCTTCGATCATTTTGCCAGCAAACACCACAGGGCCCGTTGGCGCGCCGGTTTTAGAGCCGCCCTCGGGCTCCAAGCTGACAGCCAGCGTCGCGCTTTCGATGACGTCTGACTTGTAAGATGCCAACGTTGGACGCAGCATAGGCCCGCTTTCGTCGATCACACCAAGTGACTTCGGCGCGCCGAGACTGTCTTGAATGATCCAGAGTTCATAGCTCTTGCCAGCTTCATGCTTGGCCGCGACTGGCCGCACCGTCATCGACTTATCATCGACGTTGACTGTTACGAGGAATGCTGGTGAGGCAGCATCCTTTTGCAGTACGGCGACGAGGTTTTTGCTAGGGGGACGCGGCGCGAACTTATCGACACTAATGGCGATTGCGAGCGATGCCGCAAGTGCTGAAGCGGCCAGCGCACCAGCACGCCAGCGCTTCATCCGCCGCGTCACGTCAATCACATCTGCACCGAGGCGCCCCGCCGCGCGCGTGGCACTCAGGCGTTGAATAATCTGTTCGAAGAGCCCCGCTGGCGGCGTAACGCCTGCAAAAAGGTCATTCAGCGGCGCGAGCAATTTCTCCCATTCAACGATGGCCGCGTCGAGTGCAGGCTCGCGCAGGCGTCGTGCGGCGATTTGCGTGCGCTCTGCCGCGTCGAGCGTTCCCAGAACGTATTCGGCCGCCATGCCGTTGATGTCATCGAGCTCGGTCATGATGAGAGACACGTTTTCAATTGCGCCAGGGACCGGCGGAGCCACGTTTTTATGGTGTTTGCAGGCTGGCCGAACTTGGCGCCCAGCTCGTCGCGGCTCAGACCGTCACAGTAGGCGAGCACGACGATTTGGCGGCGTTCGGGTTCGAGGCGCGACAGACAACTTGCGAGTTTGCGGCCGTCTTCACCTTTTAATACGAGATCGAGGGCCGGCTCGTCGTCTGAAGGCACATTGAGCAGCTCGGGATGTTCTTCGATCGAGGCCGGCCGCTTGCGCCGGGCCTCGTCGAGCGCACGATTGCGCGCGATCGTCGCCATCCAGGTGATGGGAGACGCGCGTGCAGAATCAAAATCGCCAGCCCGCTCCCAGATTTTCACGTAAACCTCTTGCAACACCTCATCGGCTAAATCCCGACGATGCAAGATACGCAGCACGATTCCATAGAGTTTCGATGATGTGGCGCCATAGACGAGTTTAAACGCGTCGCGGTCGTGCTGCGCTACACGCGACAATAGCTGGGTGATTTCCGGCGGCGTGGTCATAGGGTCTTAATCGCTGGTTAATCGATTGACGGCATCGATTGTGAAACTTCTATAGCGTGCCTAAGCCCGGGCTGCTAGCCACCGGGCGCCGATCGTGTCGACCAAGCGAGCCAAACCGCGACGATGAGCACGCAAACCGCCAGCACGCGGCGCAACGCCGCCATGTTCAGGTGATGCTGCAGCTGTCCGCGAGCTGAGGCGGCGGCGCTCACGACGCCCAAGTGAATGACCGTGGCAACGGCGACATAGGCCAAGCTCAGCGAAATCGTCTGGCGCAAAACATCGCCCGCCGGATCGACGAACGGCGGCAGTGCGGCAATATAGAATACGGCCGCCTTTGGATTGAGCAGATTGGTCGCGAGGCCACGGCGGAAAAACTGCGTGCGATCCACTGGCGCGCTTTCTTTGTTCGAGCTGCCACTCTCATCGCCTTGCCAAATATCGACAGCGAGCCATACCAGATAAGCGACACCTCCCCACCGAAGCAGATTGTACAACAGCGGCGACTGCGAGATGACTGCGGCCAATCCCAATGCTGCTATCAGTCCAACGATCAATAAGCCTGTCGCAACGCCGGCAACAGCGGCAAAGCCAGCGCGCTTGCCGCGCGCAAGGCTCAGCACGGCGAGGTAAGACATATTTGGACCAGGCGTCAGTTCGACGAGCAGTGCGGTCCATAAAAACGCCAGCGGTATGCCAAGAATAGTCATGGGCGGTATCCGCTGAAAACTACTCGTGCGAAGCCGGGATCGGCCGATTGAGAATGTCTTTGCCGATAAAGCCGGTCAAATCGTCAGTGCTGTGATGCACATGCGCGGGCAACTCTCGCCATTTGCGCATTTCGAGCTGCACGGGATGATCGATGTAATCTGATTTGATGAGCACCGTCGTCATGCCCATAGCGTGGGGCGCTTCTAAATTGTGCGGCATGTCTTCAAACATAGCGGCTTGGCTTGGGGTGACGTTGTGCTGCCGGGCCATTAGATCGAAAGCGCTGCGTTCGGGCTTTGGCACGAAGCCAAGCGCTGCGATATCGCAGATGTCTTCAAACAGATGCAGCACGCCGATTTTGGCGGCGACGTTTTCGGCGTGCCGGCGCGAGCCGTTCGTGAAAATAAGCTTACGGCCCGGTAGCCGCGCGATGACGTCAGCGAGTTCTGGCAAATGCGGTAACACTGAGAGATCGATGTCGTGGACGTATTCGAGAAATGGTTCGGGCTTCAGTTTGTGAACTTTCATCAGCCCTGCGAGCGTTGTGCCGAACTGCCGGTAATACGCTTTTTGTAGATGCCGGGCGTGGGCGTACGGCACGCCTAAATTTTTGGCGATGAAGTCTCCCATGCGATGGTCGACCTGCGCGAACAAATCGCACGATGCCGGATAAAGCGTGTTGTCGAGATCGAATATCCACGTGTCGATGTGGTCAAAGCCGCGCGCCCTCCCTAGCCTCTCCCCACGAGGGGGAGGGGGATTCGAATTAGCGTCCGCGAACCGCGTAACAGGTTCCGAGATATAGCCGATGGCCAGCAACACTTCTGTAATCACGCCGTCGATGTTGGCCAACACGTCATGGTTCCAAAAGCGGAGCACACGGAAGCCCTGGCTGTTGAGCCATGTTGATCGCAATTGATCGGCGCGCATAATCTCATCAAGCCCATG
>JAYUCQ010000472.1:0-3195 GCA_043740265.1 Hyphomicrobium sp. | reverse complement strand
GCTATTCCATGAAGGGCGCAGCGCTCGCTAACGCCACGGGCGAACCGTTGAAGCTGGAATTCCTGCTCGTCCAGCCAGACTTCGAACGCGTCGTGCTGCCCTACATTGAAAGCCTGAAAAAAATCGGGATCGATGCCAGCGTGCGTATGGTCGACAGTTCGCAATATGAGCGCCGCGCGAAATCCTTCGACTTCGACATCATCGTCAACAACGTCGCGCAATCTCATTCGCCGGGCAACGAACAGCGCTTTTATTTCGGATCCGCCGCCGCCGATAAGGACGGCAGCCGGAATGTCGGCGGCATCAAGAACCCTGTCGTCGATAAGTTGATCGAACGCATCGTGTTCGCCAAAGACCGCGCCGAACTGGAAGCCGCCACCAAAGCGATGGACCGGGTTCTGCTGTGGAATTTCTATGTCGTTCCGCAGTGGCATTTGCCAGCCGAGCGTCTGGCGAGCTGGCAAAGATTCGGGCGGCCAGATCGGGTGCCAACGGAAGACCCAACGCGCGTGGTACAAACCTGGTGGTATGATCCGGGCAAAGCCAAGACGGCCGAGACGGCCGCAACTCCGGCTCCGGCGAATTAAAAACTCAAGGCCATCCATCCATGCGCGACCACCGACGACTGGCGAACACTTGGGGCGCGACCGCCCTCGCCATTGCGTTCGCGCTTGCCCTGCCACACGGCCTCCACGCCGAGCCGCGACACGGGCTTTCCGTCTTCGGCGATTTAAAATATCCAACCGGCTTCCAGCATTTTGATTACGTCAATCCGGATGCACCCAAGGCCGGGCGCATCGTCACCATGGGAACGGGCGGCGCCAACACGTTCGATACGCTCAACCCCTTCATTCTTAAGGGTGACAAAGCGCAAGGTTTGGACGCTCTGTTCGATAGCCTGATGGTGCGCGCCAATGACGAGCCAGATGCGATGTACGGTCTCGCCGCCAAAACCGCAGACGTCGCCGCAGACGGTATGTCCGTCGTCTTCAAGCTAAGGCCAGAAGCCAAATTTTCAGACGGTACGCCGGTCACCGCCGCCGACGTGGTGCAAAGCTTCTCGATGTTGAAAGAGAAAGGCGCACCGGAATATTCTCTCACCCTGCGCGACGTCGTCTCGGCTGAAGCCATCGATGCTGAGACGGTCAAATACACCTTCAAAGGCGCTCTTGTGCGCGACCTGCCGCAGATCGTAGCCGGCATGCCCATTTTGTCGAAGGCCTACTACGAGGGCGAAAAGTTTGAAGAGACGACGCTGAAAGCCCCGCTCGGATCAGGCCCCTACAAGATCAAAGAGTTTACCGCCGGATCGCACATCACCTACGTGCGTCGCGACGATTATTGGGCCAAGGATTTACCCGTCAACCGCGGCCGCTACAATTTCGATGAGGTGCGCTACGACTATTACCGCGACCGCAATGTCGAGCTCGAAGCGCTAAAATCCGGCCAGATGGACTTTCGCGAAGAGTTTTCGAGCGTCAATTGGGCGACGGGGTACACCATCCCGGCTGTGCAAAACGGCCAGCTGATCAAGGACCAGCTTCCCGATGAGCGCCCGTCTGGCGCGCAAGGATATTTCCTCAATACGCGGCGCGATAAATTCCAAGACATCAAGGTGCGCGAGGCGCTTGATCTCGTGTTTGATTTCGAGTGGTCGAACAAGAAGCTGTTTTACAATCTCTACAAGCGCACCGCGAGCTACTTTGAGAACTCTGACATGATGTCGGCTGGTAAGCCGTCCGATGGCGAACTGGCTTTGCTCTCGCCGTTCAAGGACAAGCTGCCGCTCGAAGTCTTCGACGCGCCCTACACCCCGCCCATGACCGACGGCAGCGGCAACAATCGCGACAACTTGAAAAAGGCCCGCGACATGCTTGTGGCAGCCGGCTACACGCCAGCGGCCGACCGCATGTTGCACAACGCCAAGGGCGAACGTCTCACTATCGAATTTCTCGACTTCGAGGCGATGTTTGAACGCATCACCGTGCCTTATGTTGAAAATTTGCGCCGCATCGGCGTAGATGCCTCGTTCCGCCTTGTCGACCCCGCGCAGTACGAGCGGCGCGTGAAGTCCTACGATTTCGACGTCACGACTCAGCGCTATTCGCTGCGGCTGACGCCGGGAATCGAGATGCGCAATTACTGGGGATCTGATGCCGCTAAGATGGATGGCACGCAGAATTTGCCGGGCATTTCGAGCCCCGTGGTCGATGCCCTGGTCGATAGAGTCATCGCCGCCAAATCGCGCGCCGAACTTGTCACCGCGACCCGCGCCATCGACCGGGTGCTGCGCGCTGGCCACTATTGGGTGCCGCATTGGTATAAGGCGTCCCACAATGTCGCCTACTGGAACAAATTTTCGCGGCCGGAAAAAATTGCCAAGTATGATCCAGGCGTGCTCGATACGTGGTGGTATGATGCGGCAAAAGCCATTGCCAGTAAAGGTCCGGTCAAATCCACTGATGGGCCGTCACCTGCCAACGCGGCTCCGCCGCCTGCCAACACTGCTCCACCGTCTCCTAACGCGACTAAAGGACAATAATCCCTGATGGCCGCTTATCTGATCAAACGTCTGCTGCTGATTATCCCCACCCTCTTCGGGATCATGCTCTTTTCATTTTGCATCATCCAGTTTGCCCCTGGTGGACCCGTTGAACGTATGATTGCGCAGTTGATGGGCCACGGCTCTTCTGTCACCGAACGCATGGGCGGTGGTGGCGGCGATGGGCTCGGCGGCGCAGGCGGTGCTGGTCAACTTGGCCAAGGGGCAGGCGATGCCATCTCATCGAAATATCGCGGCGCGCAGGGTCTCGACCCCGAATTCATCAAGAGCCTGGAAAAGCAGTATGGCTTCGACAAGCCGGCCTATGAACGCTTTTTCCTGATGATGAAGAACTACCTCACCTTCGACTTCGGCAAGAGCTACTTCCGCGATGTCTCGGTGATGCAGCTGATCAAAGAGAAACTGCCCGTTTCGATTTCGCTCGGGCTGTGGATGACGCTGCTAACCTATCTGATCTCTATACCGCTCGGCATCCGCAAAGCCGTCAACGACGGCACGCCATTCGACACCTGGACCAGCGTCGCGCTTGTTGTCGGCCACGCGATCCCGGGATTTCTGTTCGCGATCCTGCTGCTGATCTTGTTTGCAGGATCGTCGTTTTTCCAGTGGTTCCCCTCGCGCGGGCTGTTCTC
>JAYUCQ010000471.1:0-7753 GCA_043740265.1 Hyphomicrobium sp. | reverse complement strand
CTTGGTCTATGCCATGCGCCACCGGGCGCTGGTCCCATCGCGCATTCAGTCCGTTGCCGAGCTGACTTACGAATACATCGCCAACATGGTCCGCGATGTGATCGGCGAAGATGGCATGAAGTACTTCCCGTGGATTTTCACGCTGTTTATGTTCATTTTGACTCTGAACATGCTCGGCATGATCCCTGGTAACTTCACCTCAACCAGCCACATCGTCGTGACGTTTGCCTTAGCAGCTATGGTTTGGCTTGCCGCAACGGGCATCGGCTTTGCGAAACACGGTTTTGGCTATCTCAAGCTTTTCCTGCCCGAAGGCGTTCCCTGGTGGCTGATGCCGGTCATCGTGCCGATTGAAATCATCTCGTATCTCATTCGCCCCATCAGCCATTCCGTGCGTCTGTTCGCCAACATGATGGCCGGTCACACGATGCTGAAAGTGTTCGCAGGCTTTGCCGTGACGCTGCCCTGGTGGGGCAAGATCGCGCCAGCAGGCTTCATGGTCGCCTTCACCGGTCTCGAGTTTCTGGTGGCGTTTCTTCAGGCGCTCGTTTTCACACTTCTCACCTGCATTTACATCAACGATGCAGTGAACATGCACCACTGATGATCAGGCATTCAGCCCCATCAGACCACTCAACCCAACATACGAACTAGCAAAAAAGGGAGACTACAATGGATCCGCAAGCAGCAAAATTGATCGGCGCTGGCCTGGCCTGCACCGCACTGATCGGCGCCGGCATCGGCATCGGCAACATCTTCGGCAACTACCTCTCGGCCGCGATGCGTAACCCGTCGGCAGCTCCCGGCCAGTTCACGAACTTGCTGATCGGCTTCGCTCTTGCTGAAGCAACGGGCCTCTTTGGCCTCGTTATGGCCTTCATCATTCTTGGCAAGTAATGGCGTTCAGCCATTGAGACCCTAGAGGTGTCGATGTTTGCCGTATTGACAGAAGTCGCAGCCGCAGTTGCGGACGTAGCCCAGGGCGAGCCGAAAGGCGGAGTTGGGCTGCCGCAAATGAACGTCGACTATTTTCCGACCCAGCTGTTCTGGCTGGCGCTGACGTTCTTGGGATTGTGGTTCGTGTTGGCGAAAATTGCCCTACCGCGCGTCGGCGAGGTGATTACCGAACGCAAGGACCGCATCACGCGCGATATCGAAGCCGCTGGACGCCTCAAGTCGGATACCGACAAGGCGCTTGCGGACTACGAAAAAGCGCTCAGCGATGCTCGCGCCAACGCGTCTGGCATCGCCAAGCAAACGCGCGAAAAGCTTAGCTCCGAAACGGACGCCGAAAAGGCGCGTATCGAAACGCAGATTGCCGGCAAGTTGCAGGAAGCGGAAACGCGGATCGCAGCAACCAAGACGAAGGCTTTGACGGCGGTCAACGATATCGCGGCGGAAACGGCGCGTGCTGTGGTCGCAAAGCTCGTTGGTCACGATATCAGCCTGGACGACGTCAAAAAAGTTCTGCAGCCAATGGCTGGCGAGTGAGGCAAGACCATGCAAATGTTTGATCCCGCTGAGCCGCTGTTCTGGGTGCTTTTGTCTTTCATCGGCTTTATGGCCTTGCTGGCGAAGTTTGGTGTTCCGGCCCTTATCGGCAAGACATTGGATGATCGCGCAGTCGGCATCCGCAAGGAGCTCGACGAGGCCCGTAAGCTTCGCGAAGACGCCCAGGCACTTCTGGCCGACTATCAGAACAAGGCGCGCGAAGCCGAGAACGAAGCCAAAAGCATTATTGAGCAGGCGAAGCTTGAAGCGCAGGCTCTAGCCACGGAATCGCGCAAGGCCCTGGGCGAAAGCCTCGAGCGGCGCACAAAAATGGCCGAAGAAAAGATTGCCCGCGCTGAAGCCCAGGCTGTCAGCGAAGTCCGGGCGACGGCCGTTGGTTCTGCCATGGCGGCCGCTGAAAAGCTGCTGCAGGCGCGCGTTCCAGGCTCCACAGGCGACGCCTTGATCAGCGAAGCCATCAGCGGCCTCAAGGGCACGCTGAACTAATTTGACGGCGTCGCGACGCAATTCAAAAAACCGGGCTTTGAGCCTGGTTTTTTTTGTGTGCGGACACGTTCTTTACCCGCATTCCCGTGCGCGATGCGGTGTCCTTACACTGCATCGCAGACACGGGACCTTTTGCGATGGTTTTTGAACTCGATCTCGACGGCTAAAGATCCCGTGTCTGCATCGCATCATGAAGAATGCTGCGATGCGCACGGGAAAGCGGGTGGGACTTATTGTTAGCCCGCGCCTGCGGCCTTGCCATCGAAGCCGACCATGACTTCGAATTCGCCGGGACGAGAGCCCTCGGGCACAGCGAATGTGACGGTGCGCACGGCTGAGAAATATCCGATCGGCTTTTCGGTGCCGACCTCGACATCGACTTTCAACGCATCAGACGCCACCTTGGCGCGCTTGGCATCGTTGACGGCGATGTTCACCGGCAGCGAGATATTGCCCGGCTTGCCCTTTGGCCCGAGCAGGACGCGGCCAGAGAAGCCGTATTTGACGGTGACAGTGCCGGGGCCGATCTGGCATTCGCGGGCGGTCTTGGTGATCTCGCCGCGATGCATGATCGCTAAGCCATCGCCGGTATGACCGGGCTCATAGAATGTGATGTGGCTATCGCGCGGAGCCACAACGAAGCGCGGGCATCCGCCGGCAACTTCGCCGACACTGGTGCTGCCCGTCGCTGACGGATCGTTATTCTTCGCGGCCGACAAAAGCTGATCTTCCGAAACCGACGCCACGTCTGATTTCGGCGTTGATCCGCCGAACATGCCGCTGCCCAATCCGGAGGTCAGCGATGACATCCCGCAGCCGCCCATCAAACTTGCAAGCGCCACCACAGATACAGCCGCCGACGCGCGGGAATAGCGCGACACGCCGGGGCCCATCATCTGGGCCCGTTCAATGTTCGTAATCTTCAATGCGATCCCCCAGGGTTCAAAACCCCAGCCCCTTGTATTGTTCGCAAACCACCGTAGCATCCCGGCCGGGCGGCGTCCAAGGACTTCGCCCTTTTGGTACGTTGGAGTTAAAGGACTTTTCACTGCCATGTCCGCCCTTAACCACGATGTATCCACGGCCATAAAGCCGCCATTGCTGTTGCTGCTGGCGGCACCCCGCGGTTTTTGTGCGGGCGTTGATCGTGCCATCCAAATCGTTGAACAAGCCCTGCAGAAATTCGGTGCACCGGTCTATGTGCGCCACGAGATTGTCCACAATCGTTACGTCGTTGATTCTCTCAAGGCTAAAGGCGCCATTTTTGTGAAAGAGCTGGAAGACATCCCGGAAACCAGCCAACCCGTGATTTTTTCAGCACACGGGGTCGCCAAGGCGGTGCCAGCAGCGGCGCAATTGCGCAACCTGTTCGTGCTCGACGCGACCTGCCCCTTGGTCTCCAAGGTGCACATGGAAGCCACGCGCCATCACGAGCAGGGCCGCGAGATCGTGCTTGTCGGCCATAAGGGGCACCCTGAGGTTATCGGCACCATGGGGCAGCTACCTGACGGCGCGGTACGGTTAATCGAGACTGCGGCAGAGGCCGAGCGGTTTATCCCGTTGGATGCCGGCAAGCTCGCCTATGTGACGCAAACGACGCTGTCGATCGACGATACGGCTGGCATTGTCGCCATTTTGAAAGAGCGGTTTCCAGCGATCGCCGGCCCGGTCAAAGAAGACATCTGCTACGCTACGACCAACCGCCAGCATTCCGTCAAAGCCATCGCAGACCGGGTCGATGCCCTGATTGTTGTTGGCAGCCCGCAAAGCTCGAACTCGCTGCGCCTCGTCGAAGTCGCAGAGCGTTCCGGTTGCCCCATCGCCGTGCTGATCGAACGCGCTGCGCAAATTCCGTGGCAGCGGCTCGGCGGCATTGCAACCGTCGGCGTCACGGCGGGGGCGTCCGCACCTGAAGTTATTGTCGATGAAGTTATTGAGGCTTTCCGAAGCCGCTTCAATGTGACAGTGGATGTGGTGACGACGGCGGAAGAACGCGTCGTTTTCAATGTGCCGCGTGAACTCCGCCAAAGGGTCGCGAGCTAGGTCACCAGGGAAATCGGAACGGGCACGGCATGGCGGTCTACACCGAGGTGAACGATGACGACCTTTCGCGCTTTATTGCCAGCTACGGCTTAGGCTCGCTGCTGTCGTACAAGGGCATCGCCGAGGGCGTCGAGAACACCAACTATCTCGTGCACGCGACCAGCGGCACCTTCATTTTGACGCTCTACGAAAAGCGCGTCGATCCCAAAGACCTGCCTTTCTTTTTGGGGCTCATGGAGCATTTGGCGGCGCGCGGCGTCACCTGCCCGCTGCCCGTGCGCGATAGCAAAGGCCATAACCTCAACGAACTAGGCGGGCGGCATGCGGCGCTTGTCACGTTCCTGGAAGGCGTTTGGCCGAGAAAGCCAAAAGCCGGGCATTGTTTGGAACTGGGCCGGGCCTTAGCCCGCATGCACATCGCTGGCGAAGGCTTTTCGATTGAGCGCAAAAATGCGCTGAGCCTTAAAGGCTGGCGGCCGCTGTTCGATAAGTTCTCATCTCGTGCCGATGAGATTCTTCCAGGCTTGCAAAAGCTCATCACCGCAGAACTGGTGCACCTTGACACTGCCTGGCCGAAGGATTTGCCCGAAGGCGTCATTCACGCCGATCTATTCCCCGACAACGTGTTCTTTATCGGAGACAAACTCTCCGGCCTGATCGACTTCTATTTCGCCTGCAACGATGCACTGGCCTACGACCTTGCCGTGTGTCTCAATGCCTGGTGCTTTGAGCCGGACTTTGCATTCAACGTTACCAAGGGCCGTGCGCTGTTCAAGGGCTACTCCGAAGTTCGTAACCTCACTGCAGGCGAACGCATGGCGATGCCGGCGCTCGCCCGGGGCGCGGCACTGCGTTTTCTGTTGACCCGAAGTTATGACTGGCTGAACACGCCGAAGAATGCGCTCGTCGCACGCAAAGACCCGTTCGACTATGTGCGCCGTCTGCGCTTTCATCAGGGCGTGCAGTCGATTGCGGATTATGGTGCCGAGGCCATCTCATGACAGGCGCGCTGCCGCACATCGTCGTCTACAGCGATGGCGCGTGCTCGGGCAATCCTGGCCCCGGCGGTTGGGGCGCGGTGCTGATATCGGGCGATCATCGCAAAGAGCTGCAAGGTGGCGAAAAGCTGACCACTAACAATCGCATGGAGCTGCTCGGTGCAATTTCAGCCCTGGAAGCGCTGAAAAAGAAAAGCAGCGTCGAACTCTGGACCGACAGTGCCTACGTCAAAAATGGCATTACCGGTTGGATCCACGGCTGGAAGCGCAACGGCTGGCGAACGGCCGACAAGAAGCCGGTCAAGAACGCTGAACTCTGGCAGCGCCTCGATGAACTCCGTCTCAAGCACGATGTGCAATGGCATTGGCTCAAGGGCCACGCCGGTCACCCGGAAAACGAACGCGCCGATGACCTTGCCCGCGCCGGCATGGCACCCTTCAAGTAAGCGCCAGCCGGAGGCAGTGGTTTTTAGCCCAGTGAACGATCGATCATCGAGCACAGCGTTTCCGCACTCGACTTGTCGTGAACCGGCGGGCTTTCGTCGATGTTGAGGACTTTGACGACGCCGTTATCGACCAGCATAGCGTAGCGCTTTGAACGCTCGCCCAAGCCAAAGCCGGATAGATCGATCTGCAAACCGAGCGCGCGAGCGAAATCGCCCGATCCATCCGCGAGCATTTCGATTTTGCCTGCCGCACCGGTCTCTTCAGCCCAGTTATTGAAAACGAAGATGTCGTTGACGGCGGTGCAGGCGACGGCATCGATGCCCTTGGCTTTGAGTTCGCCAACGCGATCAACGAAGCCCGGCATATGGTTTTTGTGGCACGTCGGCGTGTAGGCGCCGGGGACGGCAAAGAGCGCAACTTTGCGGCCATTGAAGACTTCGGCCGTAGTCCGCGTTGCCGGTCCTTCAGCTCCCATCACCGTGAATTTCCCATCAGGGATGCGGTCGCCAACTTTGATTGTCATATCGTGGTTCCTGTTTGATTGTTTGCCGGACTAGGGGAGCGTAATGGACGTTTCCGATTGACCTTTAGTGCCGGTCAGCGTCACCGTGATTGGCTTGCCTTTGAGTTCCTTGATATCCGCGCCATCCGTGAGGTTGACCTCATAGACAGCTTTTCCTGCGGTTTCAGAAATTTTCTTCGGCAGCGGCAGGTAGACCCCGCCGGCTGTATCGACAAAAGCATCGCCGCCCGTTCCTGCCGGATCGATGACATCAAAAACCAAAAACGGCTTGCCGTCGCGCATGTCGACGCGCGACGCAGCAACCGTGGGGTCGGTGCTTGCGGGCGCACTGTGCGGCACGGTTGCAATGACGGCATTGAGTTCGTCTGATGAAGCAGCGGACGGCGGCACGTTGATTTGGAGCTCGACTTCGGCTGGAACGCAGAGCTCTTTGCACGCGCCGTAACTGGCTTTAAGCTTCAAAATGATGGGTTGGGCCGGGTCTTTTGCCGTGAGGGTCACCGGAAATATGACCTTTTCCTTGTAGCCGATTGCGGCTCCCGACTTATCGATCAAGCGGTGCGGCGCCGGGTAAAGTACTTTGGCCTCGGCCAAATTTTCAGACCCGCTCCAATCGAATTCCGGCGGAACGCCACCAGCTTCGCCCGGGGCCCGCCAATATGTCTTCCATCCGGCCGGCATTTCGATTTGCAGGCCAGTGGCGAGCTTACCCGGTCCGGACTCGCCCGTGACTGCAGGAAGGCGGCCAGCAATCAGCCGGGCTTTGTTGTTGAAACCTTCAACCCACGGCGACGCTAGACCCTCGGCGCCAGCCGGGGACGCTGCAAAAGTAATCACCAGGGTTGTCAGCAGGAGAAATGCGCAGGACGTTCTTGTCATGACTTTACCTTGTAACGGTCAGCAGCAAGGCTGCCAACACCGGCATAGCGCAGTGGCGCGGCCGGAAAACTGCAAAAATAGCGCATGACAAGATCTTAATAACCGGCATCTTCACGGATGGTTGAGGCGGGGCTATCCTAGGGAAATGAAATTACCGCGACAGAAGCGCCGGACAAAGGGTGCTGGCAACACTCTGGAAGGTCAACTTCTGGTGGCGATGCCGTCAATGACTGACCGGCGCTTTGCGAGGTCCGTGATTTACGTCTGCGCCCACTCGGACGAAGGCGCGATGGGCCTCATCATTAACCAGCCCGCACGCAACATTAACGCGCCCGACCTTCTTGAGCGGCTCGGTATTTCAACCCGCAGCGCCGACGATACTGTTGCAAACGAGATTTTATCGCTCTCGATACAAGTCGGCGGCCCGGTTGAAACAGGCCGGGGGTTTGTGCTGCATAGCCCGGATTACTTCGCCAAGGATTCGACACTCGCCATCGAGCAGGACATTTGCCTGACGGCAACGATCGACATTCTCAAAGCCATTGCGCGTGGACGCGGGCCAAATAGGGCTGTCCTGGCGCTCGGCTATGCAGGCTGGTCGCCTGGCCAGTTGGAAAGCGAAATCCAGGCGAATGGCTGGCTCAACTGTCCAGCTGATGCCGACATCGTTTTCGATGATGATTTGGACAGCAAGTACGCCCGCGCCATGGCCAAGCTCGGTATCGACCTGTCGCATCTCGTCAATGATGCCGGACACGCTTGAGGAGGCACGCGTAAGCTTGAGCACGGTTCCGCATCGCGGTAAAATTCGCCTACCTTCGTTGCACGCAGACCTAGACGACCGGCTTTTCACCAGCACCCTTTG
>JAYUCQ010000470.1:0-3196 GCA_043740265.1 Hyphomicrobium sp. | reverse complement strand
AGCCAATACAAGTGCTGGTGAGACGAGTGCTGCAGCATGAACGGCACTGCCAACTTATCCTGGTTCGCACGTCACGAGCTGACGCTGGCGTGGCGCGATTGGGCTGCGATGATGGCAGGCGGCCGCACCACGCGCGAGCGTGCGATCACAATTGGAACTTTGACGTTCATCGGGCTACTGCACTGGCTGGCTTACGCCGTCTTGTCGCCGGTGGTGACGGCCCAGAGCCTGGCGAGCAAGCAGGCTCTGATTGTCGTAACATCGTCGGTCGTTCTGACGTTTTCGATGATGCTGTCGCAGGCGATCGAGCAGGTTACGCGGGCGTTCTACGCCAGGTCTGACCTCGACCTCATATTATCGTCGCCAGCTTCGCCGTGGCATCTGTTTGCCGTCAGAATTGCGTCCGTCGCTTTCGCTGGAACGGCGATGACGAACCTCTTGGCTGCTCCCTTTATCAATGTGGCCGCTTATCTCGGCGGAGCCCGGTGGCTTGCGGCCTATGGCGTCATTGCCGCCATCAGCATGCTGGCCACCGGATTTGCAGTCATGATTGCTGTGGCCCTATTCAAAGCGGTTGGCCCGAAGCGGACACGGCTGATTGCGCAAATTGTTGCGGCTGTCGTTGGTGCGGTGCTGCTGATCGGGTTGCAAGTCGCGGCCATCGTGCTTTACGGCAACCTGTCACGCTTCGACGTTCTGAAATCGGATGTGATTGCACGTGCCGCACCTGACGCCGCAAGCCTGTTCTGGTTGCCAGCGCGCGCCGTTCTTGGCGATCCCCTGTCTGTATTCGTGGTGGCCGTGGCCGGAGCCGGGTTCCTGGCAGCCATCATTTGCAACTATGCCGGACAGTTCAGCGCCCACGCCATCGCGGCGGCAGGTGTCTCGGAACACGGCGACGCTAAGAGAGCCGCAGCACGGCCGTTCCGCGCGATGACGACGCCACAAGCGCTCCGGGCCAAGGAATGGACGTTGCTCCGCCGTGATCCCTGGCTGCTGTCGCAAACTCTGATGCAAATTTTGTATCTCGTGCCGCCCGCATTGCTGCTGTGGCGCGACATGGGCGCGAACAACAATGTTCATGTCATTCTGGCCCCCGTACTTGTGATGGCCTTTGGACAGCTGGCCGGCGGTCTCGCTTGGCTGGCGATTTCAGGCGAAGATGCGCCAGATTTAGTGGCGACAGCGCCTTTACCGCAAAAAGCGCTGCTGCGCGCAAAGAACGAAGCTGTGCTTTTTGCAGTTGGCATTGCCGCATTGCCGCTTGTGATGGGATTGGCGTTCGTTTCACTGGGTGGCGCGATTGCGACGGCAGCCGGCATTGCAGCGGCCAGCGTTTCAGCGATCGCTATTCAACTGTGGTTTCGGGTAGCCGCGACCCGCAGCCAGTTCCGCCGCCGCCAGACGGCTTCGCGCGTGTCGACATTTGCGGAAGCGTTCGCGTCGATCTTCTGGGCTGGTGCTACGGGTTTTGCGGCGGCAGGATCGTTGTTCGCTATACCGTTTGTCGTGCTGGCGTTGATCACCCTCGGCGTCGCCGCGTTTATCAGCCCACGCGGCAAGACTTAATTCAATATCGAGCGGACCATCAGTTTGATCTGTTCAAGCGAGAAAGGCTTCGAAATCGACGCCAGCCGCTTGGCGTTCAGACCCGTTGCCCGGTCAAGCTGATCAGAAAAACCTGACATCAGAACAATACCGAGTGCGGGCTTCAATTTCAGGGCTTCGCGCGCCAGCGACACGCCATCAAGCTGCGGCATGTCAACGTCAGTCACGAGCAGATCGATTTTGCCGGCATGGGTGGTCAGATGCTCCAGCGCCTCGGCACCGTCTTGGGTCACGTGGACTGTATGACCTTCGGCAACGAGTGCGCGGCGCACAAGATCGCGTACGGCGGCGTCATCGTCGGCGAGCAGGATATTGGCCATGAGTCTGGTCCCTTGATTTCAGTCCGTTGCAGTCTGCCTCAATCCATAAAGCGGCCGACATACGGAAGTTCGCGGTAGCGGTGCGCTACGTCCATTCCGTAGCCCACCACATAGACGTTTGGACAGGGAAAGGCACAATAGTCGGCGTCGATGTTGACCGCCCGCGCCACGTCTTTTTTGAGCAGCACACACGTTTCAATTGTGCTGGCACCCCGCGCCGAAATCAGATCCTTGGCGAAAGCAAGGGTGCGGCCTGAATCCAGAACATCGTCGACAAGGATGACATGCCGGCCGTCGACGTCCAAGTCGAGGTCGCGCAAAATGGCGACCTGCCCCGACGACACACGGCTCTTCTTGTAGCTCGACAGCGTCAGAAAATCGACCTCGGGTGCCAGACCAGCCAGATTGAGGGCCCTTAGCAAATCGGCCGCGAACACGAAGCTGCCTTTGAGGATGGGTACGACGAGCAGGTTTACCGGCTTTTTGGCAGCTATTTCGCCGGCTAAACCGACCAGACGGCGGGCGATATCGTCAGCCGAAAAAATGCTCTCCACTCGGTGCCCGGCAGCGCTTTCAGTCATAAATTCAATCCTTTCGGCAGGCTGGCAGTGGGTGTGAGTACAATCAGACCGGGTGAGGAAGCTGTGTACACGACCCTGCCATAATCGTGATCGATTGATCGGCATTGCATTCCTGTGTCTATACAGGCACCGGAACCGTTCCGAGTCTCGACCATTTTGCCGCTGAGGCCAACCCCGAGTGATTCGCTTATCGAATGTCGGCTTGAAATACGACCGCGGGCCGGAAGTGCTCTCGGACGTAAATTTCCATTTGCGCCCAGGATCGTTCCACTTTCTGCATGGAGAGTCGGGCGCGGGAAAGACGTCGCTTCTTCGCCTGATGTTCATGTCGCTGCATCCAACGCGCGGCCAGTTACAGATGTTTAGCGAAGACATCAGCCGTGTCAGCCCGCAAAAGCGGGCCCAGCTCCGCCGCCGCATTGGCATCGTTTTCCAGGACTTCCGCCTTCTCGATCATTTGACGATCTGGGAGAATGTTGCGCTGCCGCTGCAGGTGATTGGCAAGAAACCTTCCGATTACCGGGAAGACGTAACTGATCTGTTGCAGTGGGTTGGTCTTGGCGACAGGATGTATGCCAATCCATCGGTTCTGTCCGGCGGGGAAAAGCAGAGGGCGGCAATCGCCCGGGCTGTCATCGGTAAACCCGAGGTGCTATTGGCTGACGAGCCGACGGGGAACGTTGACCC
>JAYUCQ010000469.1:0-3203 GCA_043740265.1 Hyphomicrobium sp. | reverse complement strand
GCAAATTCGTTACCAAGGACCAGCCGGCAGCTTTGAATTTAATTGACGTCGCTGTCAGCCATGCGCCGCCGTATGAACGGGTTTGGATTGAAGATATTTACCAGAATATCTTCTGTAATGCCGGTGAAGGCGTGCGCCAGCAGGCGACCGGCCGCGTTGCCGAATGGCACGATCGCTACGGTGGCCGCAGTCAGGAAGTTCGCGGCGACAAAAGCGGTCTGGACGATCTGACGGCAGACCCGGTCAGAACATGCGCCAATGGCGAAGTTGTCCGTCCGATGACGGCAGCCGCTTCGCCCGCCAGTCCGCCGCGCGCGTTGCCAGATTCAAGTCTAGGTCGCGAAATTTCGACGCCGCCCGCTTACGCGCCGTCCCAAACCGAGCCTGATCCAGGCACGTCAATGTCGCTTAGCCCGCAATAGTTTTTTGCAGCGCTTAACCGCCGCCGCCGAGTTCGACCCACACGGGGACATGATCGGACGGCTTATCCGTCGCGCGCGTGAAGCGGTCGATGCCGCTCGATGTGAGCATGCCGGCTGCATTGGCGGACAGCAGGACGTGGTCAATCCGTATCCCATCGTCCTTTTGGAACGCACCAGCCTGATAATCCCAGAACGTATAGACGCCGGGCCCGGGATGGCAGCTGCGCGTGGCGTCCGTCAGTCCGAGATTGAGGAGGGACCGGTATGCGCGGCGGCTTTCCGGCTGGAACAGCGCGTCTTGCGTCCAAGCCTCGGGCCGTTTGGCGTCAACGGATTCGGGGATCACGTTGAAGTCGCCCAAAAGGACGAGTGGTGTTTCGTCAGTGAGAAGTTCTGCGGCATGGCGTTTTAAGCGCGCCATCCACGAAAGTTTGTAGGCGAATTTTTCCGTACCGATCGGATTGCCATTTGGCAGATAGAGGCACGCAACGCGGATCATGCGCTGTTCAAACGGCACCAGCGCTTCAATCCACCGCGATTGTGGATCTGTGTCGTCGCCGGGAAGCCCGCGCTTCACATCTTCGAGCGGCACTTTTGACAATATCGCGACGCCGTTGAAGCCTTTTTGGCCGTGCGTCGCGACGTTATAGCCGAGGTCTTGGAATGCTTCCGCCGGGAAGCCCTCATCGACCGACTTGATCTCCTGCAGGCAGATGACGTCCGGGCTTTCTTGTCTGAGATATGCGACGGCAGTTTCCAGCCGGGCCTTGACGCCGTTGATATTCCAAGTTGTGATTTTCATGAGCCAGATGTGCCATTGCTTCGGCACCAAAGCAAACGGTTGTCCCATTCTCTCACGGTTCGCGGAACGGGCAGAAGACCGCTGCCGTCTAGGCTTCCATAAACCTAACCGCATAGACCGGTGGCAGCCTCGCGGCCGTACCGCTCCAGCTCTCGCCCTGGTCGTCGGAGGCCCAGAGCCCACCGGTCGTTGAGCCGAAGACGAGATCGTTGCCACTTGACGAGACATCGAGGCCGTGGCGGTAGACAATGTCATAGGCTGGGTCTTGAGGCAGACCCTTGCTCAAGATATCAAACGACTTACCGCCATCGCGCGTCCGCGTGACTACCAGCCGGCCGTCCGCTGGGATGCGCTTCTCATCTTTGATTTCGGGTACGAACCAAGCCGTGTCCCCGTCCTTAGGGTGGACCGCAACGGCAAAGCCGAACGACGACGGCTTTACATCTGTGCATTCGTGCCAGGCGTTGCCGCCGTCGTCGGACCGGAAGATGCCGTTGTGGTGCTGCACCCAGAGCCGGTCGGGGCTGGAGGGGGCTTGCACCAGACGGTGTACGTCTTGACCATTGGGATTGAATTTGTGTTCTTCGGGCGCGTGGTCCTGCCACATACCCGTGCCGGGGTTGGCCCACGTCTGCCCGCCGTCGCGCGTAATCCACATGCCGCCCGACGACACGCCAACGCGAACGCTTTGGCTGTCACGCGGGTCGACGCAGATTGAATGCAGGCCCGGTAAATCAGCGCCGCCGCCCATCCATTCGACGCGTTTGGGATGACGCCAAAGCGGCTCGACGATCTGCCAGCTTGCGCCATTGTCGCCAGAGTGAAACAGCCCGCCGGGCAGCGTACTGCACCACAACACACCGGGCTGATCGGCGCCGCCGGTTTCGAGACCCCAGACGCGCACCGTGCTCCACGGGATGGGCTTGCCCCACATATCGACTTCATTGGCGTCGTCGGGCTTGGGAGGATAAGCGGGGGCCGCGGTTTCAACCCACTCTGCGCCCGTCCCCTCGGCTGTGTGTGTCTTGACGCCGAAATGGCCGTGATCGAGGGCGGCGTGCAGACGGCCGTTGCGCTTGTCCCACAACACCATCGAGACGTTGTCGGCGAGAAAATCAGAGCGCTCAATTTTCCACGGCGCGGACTTGCCGCCGTTGCGTGCGAGCGTGAATAAGCCTTTGCGCGTCGCAGCTAAGATCTTCAGCGCCATTGGAGTGCCCTCCAGTTCATCTGACGGCCAGTTATCCGACGGTCAGCAAACTAGCCGCCCGAGAGCGCTGGAACAATCAGTATTTGACTGGCTGCAGTGACTGTTTCTGCGAGCCTCGTCCGGTCACGCACCATTCGCCCGTCGAGAAAGATTGAGATGTGCTTGCGGACGTGGGCTTGATCGTCAAGCACGTAGCTGCGTGCGCTCCTGTGAACCGCGAAGGCCGCATCGAGCGCTTCGCGAACGGTCTTGCCCGAGACGCTGACCGGAGGGCACTTGACGTGCCGCTGCATGGCATGACTGAAGACAACCGTCGGCATTGACCACCTTGAGGCCAGGAGCACTGGCTTAGATCGTGAAACTGGTACCGCAGCCGCACGAGGCGGTTGCAACCGGGTTCTTGATTTTGAACGCCGCCCCCATCAGGTCATCGACAAAATCGATTTCTGCGCCGTCCATGTAGGCAAGCGAAACGGGATCGATGAGGACCGTTGCTCCCGATTTTTCCAGAACAAGATCATCGGCGGCGCGTTCGGCGACAAGATTGAATTTATACTGGAACCCCGAGCAGCCGCCGCCCTCGACGGAAACGCGCAACAGTGGTGTTGCCGGGTCGCCGGCCGCAATTTGAGAAATCCGGCGCGCGGCGCTATCGGTCACGGTTATGGGCGATGTCATGGCGATCTTAAAGTCTCCACGGCTCGGTTAACGGCAGGGTGCAGGGTTTACGTTGCCACTGGAATGCTTCTCCCCCACAAGATAGGAGTGC
>JAYUCQ010000468.1:0-7774 GCA_043740265.1 Hyphomicrobium sp. | reverse complement strand
CGGTTTCGACTTCAGGAAGCTCGGGCACACGTCCTCTGAGACAAAATTGACTGACTTTGGCGCCAACCATAGCGCCCGGCTGCAGGCTTCGCTATCATCATCCTATGAACAGCACAGAACCAGAAACATCGGCCAGCTTTGGCTACCGCGACGTCAGCGAAGGCGAGCGCCAAGGCCTCGTTAATCAGGTCTTCGCCACCGTCGCCGAACGCTACGATCTGATGAACGATTTGATGTCGGGCGGCCTGCACCGGCTATGGAAGCGCGACTTCATAACATGGCTCAATCCACCGAAGGGACAGCAAGCTTATCGCCTGCTCGACGTAGCCGGTGGAACCGGCGACATTGCGCTACGATACGCCGCCGCCACAGGGCCCAACGCCAGCGTCACGATTTGCGACATCAGTCCGGAAATGCTCGCTGTAGGCCGCCGCCGGGTGCACGATGCGGGATTAGAGGAGCGCATCACCTGCATCGAAGGTAACGCCGAAACTTTGCCGTTCGAAACATCATCGTTCGACGCTTACACCGTCGCGTTCGGCATTCGCAACGTCACCCACATCGACCGGGCGTTGAGCGAAGCCTTTCGCGTTCTGAAACCAGGTGGCCGGTTTTTGTGCCTCGAATTCTCCGAGGTCCAGGTGCCGATCCTTGACCGCCTGTACGACTTCCACTCGTTCGAGATTATTCCCCGTCTCGGCAAATTGACCGCCGGATCGGCTGAGCCCTATCAATATCTGGTTGAAAGCATCCGCAAATTCCCCAAGCAAGAGGCTTTCGAAGATATGGTCCGGCAAGCCGGCTTCGCCCGTGTCAGTTATCGCAATCTGACGGGTGGTATTGCCGCCATGCACTCCGGCTGGAAAATCTGAAGGTAACCGCACTGCACAAGTGAGGTTCGGCGTTGACCAGCCGTGCCACTGCACCTAGCCTGCGCTTGTGTTTTGTTGATTTGAACCCGCACCAGGGAGAAACATCATGAAGTCGATCGCTATTGCCGCTGCAACGATCATCGCTGCTGTGTCCGTCTCAATCACGACGGCCAGCGCCGGCTGCGTTACCAAAGGCGCCGTCGCCACGTCTGGATCGGCTGACCAAGCCAAATGGTTTGCCAAGGAAACGATGGTTCAGGCGGTCAGCTGGGGTCTTTGGCCGGGCTTCCTCGCCAACGGCAAAGTTGAGGGCTACGCTGTCAAGAACGAACGCTATGTCTGCAAGCCCGACGGCGGCCAAACGACATGCCGCGGTCAGGCGACGTTCTGCACTACGAAACAATAGGCGGCGCACGAACCCACCTCCATTAACGGTGTCTGGATCGCTCCGGGCACCGTTTCGATTTTTTGTGACCCATTTTGGATCACGGCAAAACACCGGTATTTACCCGCGCACGCTGTCACGCTTGACGCGCTGCGCCGTGCGCGCAAAGTGCGATACCGAACTGACCGTAAGGACGAATTTTCCCCCAATGTCTGGAGCGCTGATGCACACACTGAGGCTGGCCCGCGCCGGTCTCGTCCTCGCCCAGCATGGCGTTCGCTTCATACCGAAGGGTATGCCTGTGCCGCTGCCGTTGCGGCTGGCACGGATCGCAACAGCGCCGCTCCGCTTTATCGCCGCGCCGTTCAACTGGGGAAAGCCAAAAGCCACGCGCGTTAGTGCAGCGCTGACGCAGTTGGGACCAAGCTACGTCAAGCTCGGCCAATTCCTCGCCACCCGCGCCGACGTCATCGGTCCAGAACTTTCCGCTGACTTGCGTCACTTGCAAGACAAAGCTCCGCCGTTCTCGATGGCGCAAGCCCGCGACGCCGTTGAGCGCGCGCTCGGCGGTAAACTCGAAGATCATTTCGTGACGTTCGGTCCGCCGGTCGCCGCTGCATCTATCGCCCAAGTCCACAAGGCAACGGTCATCGATGGCGGCATCACGAAGACGGTTGCTGTTAAAATTCTGCGGCCCGACATCGAGCGGCGCTTCACACGCGATCTCGACAGCTACTTTTTTGCAGCCCGACTGATCGAACGCTTCTATGCGCCGGCGCGGCGATTGCGCCCCGTCGCCGTTGTCGGCAATCTCAAACATACAACCGACCTCGAGATGGACTTGCGGCTTGAGGCTGCGGCGATCTCGGAGATGGCCGATAATATCCAGCCCGGCGAAGGTATCCGCGTGCCAACAGTCGACTGGCGGCGGACATCGAAACGCGTGCTGACGCTGGAATGGATCGACGGTACGCCGATCTCGCACCGCGCTAGCCTGCAAGCCAAAGGTTTCGACACCGACGCCCTTGGACTGACTGTGCTGCGCTCATTCCTGCGCCACGCCATGCGCGACGGTTTTTTTCATGCCGACATGCATCAAGGTAACCTTTTCGTTGACGATAGCGGCACAGTCGTTGCTGTTGATTTCGGCATCATGGGGCGCCTTGGCCTCAACGAGCGGCGCTTCCTCGCTGAAATTCTGCATGGGCTGATCACGCGTGACTACACCCGCGCCGCCGCCATTCATTTCGAAGCCGGATATGTGCCGCCGCATCACACCGTTGAAGAGTTCGCTCAAGCCATGCGCGCCATCGGGGAGCCGATCCACGGCCGCACAGCCGAAGAAATTTCGATGGCAGACCTGCTGGGCCAGCTGTTCGCCTATACCGAGGTCTTCGACATGGAGACGCGGCCCGAATTGATCTTGCTGCAAAAGAGTATGGTGATCGTCGAAGGCGTTGCCCGCGATCTGAACCCCAATCTCAACGTCTGGACCGCAGCTGAGCCAATCGCGAAAGAGTGGGTCGAATCCAATCTCGGTTTGCTTGGCCGCTTGAAGGAAGCTGGCACCGGTGCACAAACTTTAGGCGAGCTTCTGCTCAAGACGCCGGGCTTGTTGCAAAAAGTTCAGGCCGCTGCGGCCGGGTTTGCGGACATGGCGGATAAAGGCCTCCGCCTCGATGATGAAACGCTGGAGCGGTTCGCAGTCACGAACGCGCGCAAAGACCGGCCTCACGTCTGGGCGCTTGCTGCGATCGCGGCCAGTCTACTTGCTATCGCGCTCAAGCAATTCGGTGTGATCTAACCGCGGATTTGGCTGCCACAGCCGCCCAGACTTAAGGCCTGCGACCCACGGCACGCATTGACGGCGCACTGGCGCAGCAGATACCCTATGATCATGGACGCAATCCGCCACCACAAAGGACTGATCGCTAAACTGGCCGGGTTGGCCATGTTGGCACATGTTCTCGCGGCTGCTTTCTGCCCGAACATGGCGTCGCACACGTCGAGCCGCGGTTATTTCGATACTGTCCTCGGCTGGGTGACACTGTGCGTGACCGGAACAGCCGGCAGCGGTTTGAAAGACGGCACATCGGGCGGCAATCAAAACCATACCGGCCATTCGAACATCTGCGCCGCCGTGTGTGCGGCGGTCGTGACAACGCTTGCGGCGTTCACGGCAATTATTGCTACAGCATGTGTCACGCCGATTTGGAAACCTGCATTTTTATTTGCTGAATTGTCCCGGGTCTCGCGGCCTCTTTCTCTTGGCGGTATTGGCAGCCGCGCCCCACCTGCGTTGGTCTGAGTTCACATTTTTTGAACCTGCGCCCGGCTGAGCTGCGGCGCGTATCCAATGCTATTCCGGGGCGACCCATGATGTATTCAAAATATGCGACCGCCAATCTTGTGGCTTGCTTCTGCGCGATCACCTCGTCGTCCGTTTTCGCCCACGGCGATAGCGGCGGCGGCGGCGGTGTCATTCTTCCGGCTGGCGTGACGCTGCTTGCGGTCGACTATGATGTCATCAGGTTCAACGAAATTTCCGACGCGCGGCTGACGGCTTTAGCTCTGCAAGGCGTCGCCGAAGTCCATAGCCTCAAGACGATATCGGTGCCCGCACTGAACATCGGCTATGGATTGACGTCCGATCTGACCGTCTCCGTACGCCTGCCGTACCTGCGCAATCAGGAGATCCGCGAAACCGACCCGGCGGGCGGCGGCGTCAACGCGCGCGGCGGTGTCGACGGTTTTGGTGACGCGTCGTTCACCGGCACCTATCGCTTTTATCATGACCGGAATTCCGCTGTTGAAGCCTCGCTGATTCTGGGTGTCAAAGCGCCGACGGGCCCAACCGGCAGGCTTGATGTCTCCGGCGAACGCTTTGAGACCGAACATCAGCCCGGCAGCGGCTCGTGGGACGGCATCGTTGGCGGCACGGTCAGCCGTGAAATGGATCGTCTGACGCTGAGTGCCAACTTCGTCTACCAGTTCTCAGGTCTTGGCACCGCAGACACCACACTCGGCGACCGCGCCGGGTACGGCATCACCGCATCATATCGTGTCTGGTCGTCGCGCGGGCACGAACACCACAACGAAGCAGCGCATCTTGGTGGACCATTCGATGGCCCGTTAAGTGGCATGATGCATCACGGCGGGCTGCACGATGACGATAAGCCAGAGCCGGCTCATCATAGCGCCAACGCTGCGCATGAGCACGAACATCATCATGAGTGTGATGGCGCGGCTGTCGATCTTAGTCTCGGCCTCAACGGCGAATGGGCAGGCAAGGTCGATACCGCCGGAGAGATCAACGAGAACACCGGCGGCAATATCTTGTTTCTAACGCCCGGCGTGAAAGTCACGGTCGACAATTGGGCCGGATACATCAACGCCGGCATCCCCATAGCGCGCGACATCAATGGCATTCAATCCGATCCGGATTGGCGCCTAACCACGGGTGTTTCCGTGAAATTCTAGCCGCTCTCAACCTCGTTTCGTTCCATCAAGGAGTACGCATCATGTCATTTGCAACGCGCCTCGCCGCCGCAATTTTGATCGCCAGCACAATCGCCGTTCAGGCGCATAGTTTCACCAAAGGCGACATTGTCGTTGGCCACCCTTGGGCAAGAGCGACACCCGATGGCGCGACCGTGGGCGTTGGATACATCAAAATCACCAACAACGGCAATGCCGCCGACCGCTTGACCGGCGGCAGTTTTGACGGAGCCGACGCTCTTGAAATTCACGAAATGAAGATGGACGGCGACATCATGAAAATGCGCCAGCTCAAGGACGGCTTTGAAATTGCGCCGGGTGCGACCGTCGAGCTTAAGCCCGGCGGTAATCACTTGATGTTCACCGGTTTGAAAAGGCCAATTGCGGTTGGACCGGACAGCAAGGGAACGCTGACTTTCGAAAAGGCCGGTGCGATCGACGTTGAATTTAGAATAGAACGCTTCGGCGCAACCGAAAGCGCCGATCACAAGCACGAATGACGCTGCGGCGCGCAACGCCGGACACCATAGATCAGCAGGGCCGGACGATTTCCCCGGCCCTCGCCATCACCGGCCTTTGCGTGGGCCGACAAGGTGCGTACCGTGGGCGATCGCGGCCGTGGCGCGCATTGCGGCCGCCAGGAACACCACCTCGGCGATCTCGGCTTCGCTGGCGCCGGCATTGAACGCATTGTTGCGGTGAACTTCGAGGCTGTAAGGGCACTGCGTTGTCAACGCCACGCCCAGCGCAATCAGCTCTTTGAATTTGCGCGGAATAGCGCCGCCCGCCATCGCCGCGCGGTCAAAGGTCTCGAAAGCATGCATTGTCTGCGGTGCCAACGATTTGAGATGCGGCAACTGCGCGAGATTGGTGGTGTCATACATTTGGCGGGTCTCCCTGGATTACAGTTGCACTATCCGTCCTCCCGGACGCGACTCCTTAGAAGTCCCTTTAGGGACGACGCAGCATTCTTCATGTTGCGGCGCTGATCCGGAATCTTCGGGATGGATAAGATCATGTGTCTGCGGTGCACCGCTGAAGGAGCGCTGCGCACGCGCACATGATGACGGGTCGTTGGGCAACATCGGACCTATCCCCGATTTGGCCAAGCATCAACACAGCACTCAACACTTGCGGTCTTTCATAGCGGCGAGCTAGCTTGCGACTAGCTTCTTTATTCAGAATGAAAAATATGACCACGCAGCCCCTGTCCGCGCCAAGACCGCCCCTGCCGCCATTCACGCGCGAAACCGCGATCCAGAAGGTGCGTATGGCTGAAGATGGCTGGAATTCGCGTGATCCCGTCCGAGTGTCGCTGGCCTATACCGAGGACAGCCGCTGGCGCAATCGTGCCGAATTCCCGGTCGGCCGCGCCCAGATTGTCGAGTTTCTCACCCGTAAATGGGCCCGCGAACGCGATTACCGGCTGATCAAGGAACTGTGGGCCTTTACGGACAACCGCATCGCCGTGCGCTTTGCCTATGAGTGGCACGACGGCAACGGCCAGTGGTTCCGCTCGTACGGCAACGAGAATTGGGAATTCGACGCCCACGGCCTGATGGCCCTGCGCTTTGCCTCAATTAACGACCTGGAGATTTTGGAAAGCGATCGAAAATACCATTGGCCGCATGGCGTGAGGCCCGCTGATCATCCCGGTTTATCTGACTTGGGTCTGTGATGAGGGCCGGTGATCGGGCGGCATTACCTGCTTTTTTGTGCGGTGCGGAATCCTGATCAACCCGCGGCAACTGATCAAAAATTGTGCGTGCAATCTCGTTTCTTGGCAAGAAAAGTTTTTGACAATTAGTGAATTTCGAGCATGAATGCCGGTCAGCTTGGGCCGGTGACGGAAAACGTCGCGCCGCAAATGGCGAAGGCGTTGAAGATCTGATCACCTGGTCCGCGCGCGAAGGACAAAAAAGGGACGGGGGATTTCAATGGCAACAGCGAGTTACACGGATAGCGATGCGGCCACTTCGGGCCAATCGCTGCAACGGTCGATTGATTGGCGCGGCGCATTCTGGGTCGCGAGTGGCGTTCCAGCGCTTGTCTTGTTCTCCATCGGCGGCATCGCTGGAACGGTCGGCAAGGTCGCCTTTCTGGTTTGGACCGTTTCCATGATCATGGGGTTCATACAATCCTTCACCTACGCCGAAATTGCCGGACTTTTTCCCAACAAATCCGGTGGTGCCTCGATTTATGGCGCGGCTGCATGGGTGCGGTATTCGAAAATTATCGCGCCGCTTTCTGTTTGGTGCAACTGGTTCGCATGGTCGCCGGTTTTATCGCTCGGCTGCTCCATTGCCGCCGCCTACATATTGAACGCGATTGCGCCCATTGGCGCCGTGCCAACGTTCACCGACGCTTCGCCTGAAGTTGTGGCTTGGCTTGGCGATGCCGCCAACAGCGGAAAAGTTGCGGCGGACGCTATCACCGCTCTAACAGCTGCTGCGACGGCGGCTGCAACACCGGTTTTGCGCACGTGGACCCTCTTTACGCATTCTCTCGGGCCGGTCAGCTTCTCACTTAATGCCACGTTCTTTATTGGCGCCGCACTGATGTTGCTGACGTTTGCAATCCAGCATCGCGGTATTCTCGGCACGGCCAACGTGCAGAAATACATCGGCCTGATGGTCATCGTTCCGATGCTGATCGTGGGCGTGGTGCCCATTCTCACCGGCCAGATCAACTGGGACAACTATTCGCCCCTGCTGCCACTAGCCGCTCCCTATGCGCCCGAGCCGGGCACATGGAACATTGGCGGGTGGACGCTTGTTCTAGGCGGCATGTTCATCGCTGCCTGGTCAACATACGGCTTTGAAACCGCTGTTTGCTACACCAGCGAATTCAAAGACCCAGGCACCGACACCTTCAAGGCAATTTTCTACTCGGGCCTTCTCTGCCTGCTTATTTACACGCTTGTGCCATTCACGTTCCAGGGTGTCCTTGGCCTCAACGGCATGCTGGCAACTCCTATCGTTGACGGCTCCGGTGTTGCCGAAGCGATGGGCAAGATGGT
>JAYUCQ010000467.1:0-3208 GCA_043740265.1 Hyphomicrobium sp. | reverse complement strand
ACTTGTTGGCTTGCAGCGCCTTGTGCTCCGCTGCCAGCTCTTTCTTCGACAGTTTGCCGATCATCGTCTTTGGCAATGTATCGCGGAATTCAACTGCCGCTGGCATCTCTATTTTTGAAATTTTTGGCTCCAGGTGGCGCAGAATATCTTGCTCACTGGCTGTCATGCTTGGCTTCAGCTTAATAAAAGCCTTCGGGGCTTCACCGCGGTAAGCGTCCTTGATGCCAATGACGGTGACTTCTTCGACGGCTGGATGCTCGTAGATGGCTTCTTCAATCCGGCGGGGATAGACGTTGTAGCCTGAGCAAATGATCAGATCCTTGATGCGATCGACGATCTGAAAGAAGCCGAATTCATCCATTACGGCAACGTCGCCGGTGCGCAGAAAATCGCCGATGAATTGGCTTGCTGTTTCAGTTGGCCGTTTCCAATAGCCTTTCATCACTTGCGGGCCCTTGGCGCAAAGCTCACCACGTTCACCCTGCGGCACTTCGCGTGACGGATCATCGATGGCGCGCAGCGATATGACGGTTTGCGGCAACGGCGGACCAATAGATCCGGCAATCACCCGGCCCTCAAGCGGATTGCAGGTTAGTACCGGCGACGTTTCTGAGAGGCCGTAGCCTTCGACAACTTTGCAGCCTGTCAGCGCCTCGAATTTCAATTTCACTTCGAGAGGCAGTGGGGCGCCGCCAGAAATGCAAAAATTCAGCGACGATAAGTTATAGTCCTTAGCCTTGGGCGAGTTAATCATGGCCATGAAAATCGTCGGCACCGCCGGCATCATTGTCGGCTTTTCGCGGTCAATCAGCTTCAAGGCTTCGATCAACTGGAAGCGCGGCATGAGAACGATTTTCGCGCCCTTGGCGATACCGAGGTTCATCACCGCCGTCATTGCAAAGACGTGGAATAGCGGCAGAGCGCCGAGAATGATCTCCTTGCCGGGCTGCAGATTGGACGCCCAGGAGTCGATCTGGACGATGTTGGCGTAAAGATTGGCGTGCGTCAGCATTGCACCTTTGGGCGTGCCTGTCGTTCCGCCGGTATATTGCAGCACGGCGATATCTTCGAGTGGATCGATGGCGACGGCTTGCGGCGGGCCGGCTTCGCCCGCCAGCGCGGCGCCGTCAATGATGCGATCGCGAATGCCGGATGCGGCGATGTTGGCCCGGTCTTTGGATTTGAAGAGCTTGAAAAGGACCTGCTTGACGGGTGGTAGATCTTGTCCGAACGGCACAACAACAATTCGCGACAGAATTCCGCGGGCGGCCAAGGCTTCAAGTTTCGGAAACAAAGCCCGGAGGTCATGGGTGACCATAATCTCCGTTTCGCTGTCCTTGACCTGGAAGGTGAGTTCTTCGAGCGTATAGAGCGGGTTGAAATTGACGACCGTTCCGCCGGCTTTCAAAATTGCATAGTAGTAAATGACGAAGGTTGGCGTGTTCGGCAGGAACAGCCCGACTTTCGTTCCCTTTTTAACCCCGTGCTTTTGCAGCCCGGCGGCAACCCGGGTCACCGCCTCGGCAAGCGCCGCGTAGGACGTCGTCTTGCCCATGAACCGCAGCGCAGGCCTGGCTGCGAATGTCACGGCGGCCGTGTCCAAGACGGCTGGCAAGGGCTGTGGCGTAATGGCCATGTCCCAGCGAACTGTCTCCGGATAATTGGCTATCCAAGGAAAGGGCGGTGGTTCAGGCCGTTCAGGATGCCCTGAATATGTCATGGCGTTGCCCTTGGGTCAGAGTTCGTCTCAAAACGTTGCCGTCATGGCACAATATGTGCGTCGCGGATGGGCAGGACCGGCCGATCCGGCCCACGTCAAACACTTTTCGATGGAATTTGAATAGCTCAGACCGGGGTCGTTTACCATTCCCTGCTAAGGCATGAGAAAGCTCAAGCTAGGCACCGTAGCTGCGACCGGGGCGTCCCTGGACTTAGGTGCGGTTTAAGGTTATGTGACGGCCATTCTTGCAGAAAAACGGGTCTCGCCGTACTGAGAGACGAAGCAAAACTGGCCTCACGCGGGGTCCGCGGAGGCAGGAGAGGCATATGGACGAAGTTGCGACGAAAATTGTCGAGATCCTCAGAAAACATATGAAGGAGCAGCGCGACGACATTTCGCTCGATACCGCGTTGACGGACCTGAAAATTGAGTCACTCGACCTCGCGATGATCGTATTCGATATCGAAGACGGCTTTGGTGTCGAGATTCCCTACAATGCCAATGAAGACGTCGAGGACTTCAAGACTGTCGGGTCTGTGGTCGAACGCGTCAAATCGTTGATGGCCGCCAAAGCCGGCGCGTGAGCGGGCGAGTTGCGGAACAGTGCCGCGGTTTTCGAGCGCGCTGTCCTTTGGGCGGCGCGTCGAACTGCGAGAAACAGAGAGTAGTTTGCCGATGAGTAAGTCGAGAGCCGGACGCCGCGTCGTCGTCACGGGAATGGGTGCCGTGACACCGATCGGCACGACGGTCGATGAGTTTTGGGCTGGTCTCAAAGCCGGCAAATCGGGTGTCAGCGAGCTCGGCGGATTTCCGCTCGAAGACCTGAAAATTCTGATCGCGGCTCAGATCAAGAATTTTGAACACAAGGCGCGGCTGAAACATTTCAAGCGCGACCGCATCATTTCGCTCGCCGACCGGTATTCCTGGTTTGCCGCCGTCGCAGCCGACGAAGCCGTGAAAATGTCTGGCCTCGAGATGCCCGTCGCCGATCCGTATCGCTCGGCGTGCATCATAGGGTCTGGTGCTGGTGGTCTCATGACCTTTGAGACGGCGTATCGCGATCTCTTCATCGAAAAGAAGCGCGCCACGCATCCATTGACGTTGCTGCGTATTATTGGTTCGTCGGCGGCAGCGCACGTCGGCATCGAATTTGGCGTTAAGGGCCCGACGTTTGCGACTTGCTCAGCCTGTTCCACCGCCAGTCACGCGATCGGCTTGGCGCGCGACTACATTCGCGACGGCATGGTTGATGTCGCAATTGCTGGGGCATCTGAATCGGTCATTAACTACGGCACGATGAAAGCCTGGCAGGCGCTGCACGTGCTCTCGCCGGAAGGCTGTTTCCCGTTTGCAAAGAAGCGCAATGGAACTGTGCTGTCGGAAGGTGCCGGCATTCTGCTTCTCGAAAGCCTTGAGCATGCGCAGGCGCGCGGCGCGACGATTTTGGCGGAACTCTCCGGATTCGGTATGGCGTCCGACAGCCAGGAT
>JAYUCQ010000466.1:0-3209 GCA_043740265.1 Hyphomicrobium sp. | reverse complement strand
CCGCGTCCTTGACACCGTCGAAGATGGCCGAGAGATCGTCGTCGATTTTGCCGAGCACAAAGCAGTTGAAGAGCGTGACGTCGCGACCCGTACCGGCGCCAGCCAAAATGCGCCCTCCGGGCAAAAATCCGAAGTCAGCCATGATCGTGTGAAACGCCCGGGCCCATTTATCCCGGGCTACCTTGCCGCCCTTTTCGACCGAGGCAGCCGCACGAGCGACGCGCCAGAACGTGTCGTCCAGCGTTTCATCCGCTGTAAGGCCGTTGCCGCCAGCATACCGGTACTTGCGGGTCCAGATCTCTTCCGAGATCGGTGCCAAAAATGATGGTTTGGCGGTCATCAGTAACGCGACTCCAGCTCCGCTTAACAGCAACGCAGGATAAGCCAGAAACCGGCTATTGTCAATAAAAAGTTCTCTTAATGTTCATCATGTGTTTTAACCCCGACGCGTTAGCTACGATCGTTCACCATTGCGATTTTGGCCAGCGGCGGGGGGTTTTCGGCGTTGGCAGCTTCGGCAATCAAGCGGGCCGTTGCGGCTTCAATTGCGGCCTCGATTCCGGCCCGGAATTCGCGCCGCGGCTGACCAGGCGGTATAACAGGGAGGATTTCGACCACGATCGTGCCCGGATAGCGCCAGAGGCTGCGGCGCGGCCAGTAGAGGCCGGAATTGAGCGCCAGCGGAACAGCCGCAACACCGAGCGCTTCATAGAGCGCGACGTAGCCTGGCTTGTAGCCGGGCGGCGCACCGGGCGCTGTGCGCGTGCCCTCGGGAAAGATCACAATCTGTCGGCCCTGCGATGCGCGCTGTCGGGCATCGGCAATCAACGCTTTCAAGGCCGCCGTTGCTTTTTCGCGCTTGACCAGGATGTGGGCGAATTTGACACAAAACCAGCCGTAGAACGGGATCCATTTCAGTTCATCTTTCAAGACGACGGCTGGATCGCGAAACAACGGGATCAATGCAAACGTGTCCCAGGCCGATTGGTGTTTAGCCACAACCAGACATGCGCCTTGCGGAATGTTGTCGCGGCCGCGGACTTCGATGCCTGTACCGCAAATCGATTTGAGAAGGGCCACACAGGTGCGCCCGTGCAGTGCTAGTCCTGCCATGGCCCAGCTGCGCGGCGCAAACAGCAGCCACGATCCAAGCAGTAAAAAGACAGCGGTCGTTAGATAGAAAACAACGAAATAGACGAGCGAGCGCGCAACAACGCTCAGCGGCGGAGATGGAAGGGACGGTTCGCTCATTGCGCCTTCGGTTCGGCAACCGTAATGGAATGGTCATCCTGCCAGCCCATCAAGCGCTGCGCCGAAAGTCGAGCTGCTGCTGGCAAATACTTCAGATATTCAGACAGCAACACCCGCGTTGTCGCGACGTGCAACCACCAGCCGCTATCGGGAAAACTGCGCGGAGTCACAACATAGGGGATGAGTTTGCGTGCCGGCATGGCCAATGAAAGCTCGGCTATGCTGCGCGGCATGTGATAGCTTGACGTGACGACGATGAGCGAGTTGTAGCCGTTGGCGTTTGCCCAGGTTCGCGTTTCATCGGCATTACCGACAGTATCAAGCGCCTCATATCCAAGATCGACGCAGCAGGTGAATGCCTTCTGGTCTAGGCCTGAAATCCGCTGCACATCTTCGCGCCGGGTATGTCGGTTGACGCCCGAGATCAACAAGCGCTTTGCCCGTCCCTGGCTCAACAGTTTGCCGCCGGCCGCGATCCTGCTGTCACCTCCGGTCAAAACGACGATGCCGTCGGCGACTTCGGATGCGTCAGGCGTTTCGCGCATAACCGACGTTGCAAATATCATGAAGCCAAACGCCAGCACTGCAGCCCCAAGGGCCGCGATATAGACGATTGCGCGTGCGAATGACTGCATCCTTCAAAAGGCTCTCTCAGCCGCCTGGACGAAATGCCTTTAGTTCAAATCAACAAGGACAAATCGTTTCCGGCAGCGATATAACAAATCAAAAAACCTACAATAAGCACTGAACGCGAACGCACAACAGCAGGTATCTAACAATACTTTTGCCATTTGGGTTAATGTTTGCCGTGCAGAATACGATAGACGCCGATGCGGGACGTCACCATACAGAGCGCCGCGATAATGACGACCACCAGCCCCAAAAGCACATAGCCAGCGGGGTCCAGCGATCCCGTTCCAATCAGACGCTGCATCTCGACGGCGCTGACGGCGCCGCCGCCGAGCAAAACCATAATTGCCGGCATTCCTAAAAAGACCAGCATGGCCAGCACCGCGCCGACGACACCGGCCTTGATGCCGAGCCGGAGGAAGTGCTTCTCAAACTCGCGCGAGATGAATTTGTCGGTTGCGCCGACGAAGTGCAGCACTTCGATAATCTCGCGATTTGATGCCATGGCACTTTTTGTAGCCGATACGATGATGGCCATTGTCGCCGCCGCCACGAGACCAAGTATAGCTAAACCGCCAAGCGCAAATGAGCCTGTTACGGTGCGGATTTGCTGTTGCCAGCGGCGGTGATCATCGAGCGTCACGCCCTTGAAGTCCCGCGTCAAGGCGGTGTTGATTTCAACGAGATCGGGCGGTTCGACGCGATCAATTTCAATCGCAATGAGCCGGGGCACGGGCAGGGATTTCAAAGCATCCGATGATCCGAGCCAGGGCTCGAGTAACTCCGCCGACGCCTCAAGGGTCAACGGCTTGGCGCTGCGAATTCCAGGCTGTTTTTCAAGAAACGTGACGACCTCCAAAATAGACTTCTCGATCTCGGTCTTTTCTTTTGGCTCGACTTGAACAGTGACTTCGCTGGCAATGTCTTTCAACCAGGCATCGGCAGATTCTTTGATCATCCAAACCGCGCCAGCCGTGAGGCATGCCAGAAAACACATGATTGCGACCACCAGTGTCAGCGAACGGCCCGTCACCGAGCCGGGCGGCACAACGGGGGCAGTGGCCTTCATTTTGCGGCCTGCATCTGTGTCTCGTGACGGCGCGTACATTTCGCGAGGTCCATCGTCGAGCGATGGCGAGGCCCGGTTGACATCGGCACCGCCAGAGGCGAGCGCTGGCGCGGCATAAGGCTGCGCAAGCGGATAGCCTGCCGGTCCAGTTGGTACGCCCGTCACGGGATCGTCGTAGGGGTCATAGTCCGGAGCCGCAACGGATTGCGGCGGGCGCCCGGAAAAGCGGTCATATGATCCGGACATGGCCCTTGTGCAC
>JAYUCQ010000465.1:0-3210 GCA_043740265.1 Hyphomicrobium sp. | reverse complement strand
TCACCAAGGACAACGTCTCGATCGATATCGCAGCGGTCGCCTACTATCACATTTCCAATCCGGAAAGTTCGGTGATCGCGATTGAAAACGTCTTCAATGCCATCAATCAGATCAGCCAGACCACAGTCCGCAATGTTGTTGGCCGCTTCAGCCTGGACCAGCTACTCGCCAATACAGCTGACATCAACGAGCAGATCAAAGACGTCATCGACAAGCACACCGAGCCCTGGGGCACACAGGTAACGGCAGTCGAGATCAAGGACATCACGCTGCCGGAAAACATGCAGCGGGCTATGGCGAAAGAAGCCGAGGCCGAGCGTGAGCGCCGGGCCAAGATCGTCGCTGCCGAAGGCGAGTACCAGGCGGCGGTGAAACTGGGCGAAGCCGCCGACATCATCACGGCACATCCCGTGGCGCTGCAGCTACGCACCCTTCAGACCATGGCAGAAATCGCCGTCGAAAAGAATTCGACCATTATTTTCCCGGCTCAATTCATGACTACGGTGCAGGAAGCTTTTGCGGTGCTGGGCAAGGATTCGCGGAGCAAGTAGGACGCTTCCCGCGCGAGGGGAAGGGCAGCGCTCTGCCAACCAAAACCGTCATCCCCGCGCCGAGCATCGAAGATGCGAGGAACTACGGCGGGGATCCGTCCAGGCCAATAGCGAGCAAAGAACCTTTGGCCAGATGGGACCAGTGTTTTTGTGCCCCATTGATACTTGGTCGGGTCCCGGCCTGCGATGCCTACGGCATCGTCGCTCGCGCGACGCCGGGATGACGTTGGTGTGGGCTGCCTGTCGTGACTGCAGCAAGATTTCTGCGCGACGACGAAATGACGAGAAAATTTTGATTCGGTGGATAGATCACCCTCTAGCCACCTAGAGATATTGATTTCACTGCCAGAATCGGCGCAGCAAAAACTCAAGCGCCAATGGTCCGGAAAAACCAGCGGTTGAGTTCGTTTTGCATTGATTTCGCTTGCATGCGTACCGCGCCCGCAGGACGTCGATACGATTGATATCGGTAAGTGCTTCGGAAGTTTGCGTCAAGCGGATGCGGCCATTCTTCAACCGTCATTTAGCAGGATCAAAAATGGGAAGAAAATTGTCGGAATTATCGCGAGCAGAGCTCGCCTTGATAAAGGGGCGGATCAAGCGCGGAGACAAATACGAAGATATTGCATCTGACTTTCGGATCAATCAGGGCAGAATTGCTGACCTAAAATTTGGCCGCCGCTATCCTGAAGTTCCGCCTTCGGACCTATGCAAATGACAATACCTTCGGGGCATTCTTTGCCCCCGATCGTTCACCCACTAAACCTTCTTCGAGTCCGGCAGCATAATGCGGAGAGAGAGTTCGCGCAGTTGCTTTGGCATGACGTCGCTTGGAGCGCCCATCAGAAGATCGTTAGCTTGCTGGTTCATGGGGAACAGCGAGATTTCGCGCAGGTTTTTAGCACCTACCAGCAGCATGACCATACGGTCGATGCCGGCCGCCATTCCGCCGTGCGGCGGCGCGCCGTATTGGAAGGCGCGATACAGGCCGCCGAAACGGGATTCGACATCGGCTTGCGTGAGGCCGGTGATCTCGAAAGCTTTGACCATCGTTTCCGGCACGTGGTTACGCACTGAACCCGACGCAATTTCGAAGCCGTTGCAGACGATGTCGTACTGGTTGGCTTTCAAGGCCAGTAGCGCGTCGCGACCTTCTTTCTCGGCGGCTTCGAGCGCGTCACGTCCGCCCTTCGGCATCGAGAACGGGTTGTGCGAGAAATCGATTTTCTTGTCATCTTCGTTCCATTCGTAGAACGGGAAATCAACGACCCAGGCGAGGGCGAAGCGGTTTTCGTCGATGAGCTTGAGTTCTTGGCCAACACGATCGCGCGCGCTGCCCGCGAATTTGTAGAATTTTGCTGGATCGCCAGCGGTGAAGAAGACCGCGTCGCCGACCTTGAGTTTCAGTTGATCGCGAATCGCCGTCGTGCGTTCGGGCCCGATGTTTTTGGCGACGGGGCCTGCGCCACCTTCTTCGCCTTCACGCCAGAATACGTAGCCAAGACCCGGCTGGCCTTCGCCTTGGGCCCAGGCGTTCATGCGATCACAAAAGGCGCGTGAGCCGCCCGTTGGCGCCGGAATGGCCCAGACGCGGACCTTCGGGTCCTTCTCAATCATGCCGGCGAAAACTTTGAAGCCTGAACCTGCGAAGTGCTGCGTCACGTCCTGCATTTCAATCGGATTGCGCAGGTCCGGTTTGTCGGAGCCGTATTTGCGGATCGCGTCTTCGTGCGGAATGCGCGGCCAGCCGTTGGTAACGGGCTTACCATCTGCGAACTCTTCCAGCACGCCGGTGATGACCGGTTCCATCGTCTGGAAAATATCTTCCTGCTCGACAAAGCTCATCTCGACGTCGAGCTGATAGAATTCGCCGGGCAACCGGTCGGCGCGCGGGTCTTCATCGCGGAAGCAGGGCGCGATCTGGAAATAGCGGTCGAAGCCCGAGACCATCAGCAATTGCTTATATTGCTGCGGCGCTTGCGGCAGGGCGTAGAATTTGCCTGGGTGAACGCGGCTCGGCACCAGGAAGTCGCGCGCGCCTTCGGGCGAGGACGCGGTCAGGATCGGCGTCGAGAATTCGAAGAAGCCGGCGTCCGTCATGCGGCGGCGAATGGCGGCTGTGATGGCCAGACGCTTCATGATGTTGGCGTGCAGCGTCTCGCGGCGCAGATCGAGGAAGCGGTATTGCAGGCGCAAGTCTTCCGGATAATCCGGTTCGCCGAAGACAGGGATCGGCAGTTCCTTGGCTTGCGACAGAACCTCGATTTCGGTGGCATAGAGTTCGATATCGCCGGTCGGCAGATCAGCGTTGGTGGTACCCGACGGGCGTTCGCGGACCTTGGCGTCGACGCGAATGACCCACTCCGAGCGGACGGCTTCGGCATTTTTGAAGGCTTTGCTGTCCGGATCGGCAACGATTTGGGTCAGGCCGTAGTGGTCGCGCAAATCGATGAACAGCAAACCGCCGTGGTCGCGGACGCGGTGCACCCAGCCTGAGAGCCGCACGTCTTTGCCGGTGTCGCTTTTGCGCAGAGCGCCGCAGGTGTGCGAACGGTAGCGGTGCAAGCCAACGCCAGTTTTTGCGGCGCTCTTATGCGTGTCCTCGGCCATTGCCGGTCATCCTCGTCGAATTATTGGAAATCGACGCGGAAATGGCCAC
>JAYUCQ010000464.1:0-3222 GCA_043740265.1 Hyphomicrobium sp. | reverse complement strand
GACCACCGGCGCCGACAATGACGAAGTCATATGACGGTTTGGGGTTAGCACTGCGCCATGCCGGGTCCCAACCTTCATTGCGCCGGAGCCCCTGCTTGAAAAGAGACCAAACAGAATAGTCTTTCTGCACGTCAGCCCCCAAATGCGCCCAAAGCGGCCGAGGATTGCTCCGGCAGCGGGCCACCCGTTCATCGGTAAAATGACCTTGAACCAGCACTCAATACTAGCCTACGGGGTGGCTCAACCGGCATTCATCTAGACAAGACGGGAACTTATCTATTTGCGACATGGCGCTGCCGTACGGATCGTAGCCCCTTACCAATCTGTAGGCCTTTGGCCCGCATTCTGTGCTGGTCTTGACCCCACAGTTCAGATCACAGGCACGCATTGTTGACCTGTGCGCTTCGCGCAAGGGCCGAGGCGATCAATGAAATTTTTTAAAGGACGAGACCCATGACCCTAAGCAAAACCCTCGGCGTTGCCTTCACCGCGTTGATGTTGAGCGCTGGCATATCAATGGCCGACCCGGCTGCGTCCACAACCGCAACCGCCGTCAAGCCAGCGACGACAACGACCGCTGCCGCCAAGCCCGTGAAGATTGCCAAGCATACCGCCAAGCACATGAAAGTCGCCAAGCTGCGCGGCGCACACGGAAAATTCGCTGCAAAGAGTGAGATGGCGCAGGAATGTTCGGCAAAGGCCGACACGCAGGGACTTCATGGCAAAGCCCGCCGTCATTTCCGCAAGGACTGCATGAAGACGGCGAAACTGTCGTCGCCAGCGGCCGCCAAGGCTCATCACACGAAAACGGCTTCCGTGAAGCCCGTCACGACCGCTCATTGACGCGTTGCGATTACGAGCACGAGCGTTTGCCCCTCCCCTAAGGGCTGCGCACATGCTGAGCGACGCCGCATCTCCCCGGTGCGGCGTCGTTTTTTAGGCGGCATCCGAAAAATTAGGCTTTCAGAACGCAGACGAAATGCAATGCTCGGCTGTCGCGATCAATCGCTAACGGTACGGCCCTTGGACTTCGGACGTGCGGAAAGTTATAGACGATATGAGACGGCGCGTTTTGCGCCTAGAGGTCCCACATGGGAATACAGTCAACCCCGCCACTGCGCATACTCGTCATTGAAGACGACCGCAGCACGGCCGATTTTATACGCAGCGCATTAAGCGATGAAGGCCATACAGTCGATATCCGGTCTGATGGCGGCGAGGGCCTAAAATACGCTGTGGCGGCACCCTACGACGTCTTGATTGTCGATCGCATGCTACCTGGACTTGACGGGCTCTCGATTGTCAAAGCCATGCGCGGCGCCGGCGTCTTGGCCCCAGTTCTGTTTTTGACAGCCCTTGGTGGCGTTGATGACCGCGTCGAAGGCCTTGAAGCCGGTGCCGACGACTATGTTGTCAAACCTTTTGCTGACACCGAGCTGATTGCGCGGGTCAACGCACTTGCCCGGAGACCGCCAACGCGGCAAGAAACGACGGTGTTGACGATCGCAGACCTCGAGATGAATTTAATTACGCGCAAAGTGCGCCGTGCCGAACAGACTATCGAACTGCCGCCGCGGGAGTTCAAGCTCTTGGAATTCCTTCTGCGCAATCAAAATCGCGTCATGACGAAGACGATGCTGTTGGAGCACGTTTGGGATTTCCACTTCGATCCCAAAACAAGTGTCGTTGATACTCACATCAGCCGGTTGCGGGATAAGGTCGATCGCCCGTTTGAAAAACCACTCATCCAAACGGTGCGCGGCGTCGGGTACAGCATCAATGACGGTCAGTGAGCTGACGCGGCGCACCGCATTTCGCATCGCTGCGATATTTGCAATCTTATTTCTGCTGACCGTTTCAGCGATTTTCGCGATTTTGTACTATAAAATTTCACAGGACATCGAACAAAAACTCAAAGCCGACATTGGCGAAAACCGCAAAACGCTCGTTGCTGTTGCCAAAGACAGCGGCTTTGACGCGCTCAAGGCAAATATTGAGGGCAAAAGCCCGCCATCTCCGGATGATGAAGGCGTCTACGTTCTCACCGACGCTGACGGCCACTTCGTTGCTGGCAACGTATTGGAGATGCCGAGATTTATTGGCTGGAAACGCCTGTCTTGGGATGCGTTCCATTTCAAGTCGGCAGCGGATGAGTATGCAGGCACGGACAGCGTGTTGGCATCATGGACAGCCGTCAACGGCGGATTTTTGCTGATAGGAACGGGCGATGCCGACGTCCAAGACACACAAGATTTGCTTCTCAACGGTCTCCTGGGCGGATTGGCGATAACATTATTCTCGGCGTTGCTTGGCGGAAGCTGGCTCGGGGTCCGCACACAGCGCCGCATCGACGCCATGCAAACGGCGTTAACAGCCGTCTCACGCGGTGAATTGGCGACGCGCATTCCGGTGTCGCGCACGGGCGACGACCTTGACCATGTCGCGCGGCAGATGAACTCCACACTGGATCACTTGCAAACCACTGTCGTCACCCTTGGTCAGGTTTCAACAGATATCGCCCATGACCTGAAAACACCTATCGGACGCATCAGTCAGCGCCTCAGCACCGCGCAGCGCTCCGCCACCAGCGTCGAAGCTTATCACACAGCAATCGACGAAATTCGCGGCGAAATCGATGGAGTGGTCGCGACTTTCGAGGCTTTGCTGCGCATCGCTCAAATTGAAAGCGGGGCGCGCCGCGCAAGATTCCGATCCGTCGATTTAAGGGACATCCTGACCCGGGTCATCGATGCCTACGAGTACGGCGCTGAGGATGCACAGCATCGTATTACATCGCGGTTGCCGGAAGCAAAGGCTGTCGTAAATGGCGATCCTGAACTGCTGGTCCAGCTTTTTGCGAACCTAATTGAAAACGCCATACAGCACAGCCCTCCTGGCTCGCAAATCGATGTGGCACTGACCAACACTGACGGCATGACCATCGCGTCGGTGAGCGACAATGGTGCCGGCATTCCGGTTGCCGAACGCGACAAGGTCTTCCGCAGACTTTACCGGCTGGAGAAAAGCCGGACTACGCCAGGCAATGGCCTGGGTTTGAGTCTCGTATCGGCCATCGCCGGACTTCACGACGCCAAAATCGAATTGAGTGACAACGCGCCCGGGCTTAATGTGTCAGTTAAGTTTAAGGGCGCGGATCTACCCGCCCCTACATAGGCGTTCTCCGCTTTTTTCGAAATCATGCCAGTTACCTACGAAGTTGTA
>JAYUCQ010000463.1:0-3245 GCA_043740265.1 Hyphomicrobium sp. | reverse complement strand
TAGGCGAGCGCCATTTTGAGGGCTGTCTCAACGGATTCAGAGCCAGAATTGGTGAAGAACACATGATCGAAGCCCTTGGGCGCAACATTGACGAGGCGGGAAGCGCACTCGAACGCTTTCGTGTGTCCCATCTGGAATGTGCCGGCGAAGTCGAGCGTCGCCGCTTGCTTCTGGATGGCTTCGACAATCTTCGGGCGGCAGTGGCCGGCATTGACGCACCACAATCCCGATGTGCCATCGAGGACGCGGCGGCCATCGTTCGTTGTGTAGTGCATCCGCTCTGCGCTGACGAACAGGCGCGGCGCCGACTTGAATTGCTTGTTTGCCGTGAACGGCATCCAGAAAGCTTCGAGGTCATTTGTCTTGAGCTGAAGGTTCATAACGGTCCCCGGGGCGGAAAACTGATCTCTATGAATTGCTGGCGCGCATTATGACATGCGGCCAACAGCATCGGTAAGACTTGCTGCAAAAATATCCATGCCTTCGCGGACCAGGGCATCGCTGGCGGTCAGCGGCACAAGGAACCGGATAACATTGCCGGAGGTGCCGCATGACAAGAGGATCAGACCACGGTCGCTGGCGGCCTTGAGCAGTCCCGCAGTGAGCTGCGGTGACGGCTCGCCGCTCGACGCATCCTTGACGAGCTCAATGGCACACATAGCGCCAACGCCGCGAACGTCGCCAATGCAGTTGAGGTTCGAAAGATTCTTGAGATTGTTGCAGCGGTCCATGATGATCTTGCCGATGGCGTTGGCACGGTCGCAAAGTTTTTCGTCTGCGATGACATCGAGCACGGCATGGGCTGCGGCGCAGGCAACAGGATTTCCGGCGTACGTGCCGCCAAGGCCGCCAGGGTTGGACGCGTCCATGACGTCGGCGCGGCCTGTGATGGCTGACAGCGGTAGGCCGCCTGCAAGTCCCTTGGCCAGAGTGACGACGTCAGCCTTGATTCCGTAGTGCTCCATTGCGAACATTTTTCCGGTGCGGGCAAATCCGGTTTGGATTTCATCGGCGATGAGAAGCATACCGTGTTCGTCGCAGAGCTTGCGCAGCGCGATCATAAAATCATGCGGCACAATATTGAACCCGCCTTCGCCTTGCACGGGTTCGATGATGATGGCGGCGATGCTCGACGGATCGGCTGTGTATTTGAACAGCGCTTTCAGGCTATCCAAACTGTCAGCGGTCGAGACGCCGTGGTACTCGTTCGGAAACGCCACGTTATAAACGTCCGACGGGAATGGTCCGAAGCCCTTTTTGTAGGGCACAACTTTGCCTGTCAGCGCCATGCCCATGTGGGTACGGCCGTGAAATCCGCCGCTGAACGAAATGATGCCCGGGCGTCCGGTGAACGCGCGCGCGACTTTGACGGCATTTTCGACTGCCTCGGCACCCGTCGAAGCCAGCATGGTTTTGGCGGGACCGGCGACGGGTGCCAGCGCATTCAACCGCTCAGCCAGGCTGACGTAATTTTCATAAGGCGTCACCTGGAAGCAGACGTGCGTGAAGGCCTTCATTTGCTCTTCAACGGCGGCAACGAGGCGCGGATGCTGATGGCCTGTGTTGACGACGGCAATGCCAGCACCGAAATCAATGTAGCGCTTGCCGTCTTCGCTCCAGATTTCGGAGTTTTTGGCGCGCTTGGCGTAAATTGCCGTGACATTGCCGATGCCGCGGGGAACGGCAGCAGCGCGTCGGGCGTGGAGTTCTGCAGATGTCGGCATGGCTTATGTCCGTTCCGTGGTCAAAGATGCAAGGCGGTCACGAAGATTGATGTATCCCTGGGTTTCTCAATCTCCCACAAGAAACCTTTGGCGTCGCTTGGCTGGCGACTAGGAAGCGGAGTTGGCTCGCCGACGGTCATGAAATCCCGCCAAGACAGATAAATTTCGTTTCCAAATACTCGTCGAGGCCCTCAGCTGCCCCCTCGCGACCGAGGCCTGATTGTTTGACGCCACCAAACGGCACAACCTCGTTTGAGAAAATGCCGTCGTTGACGCCGATCATGCCGGCTTCGATGCCTTCGGCCACGCGCCAGGCGCGGCTCAAATTCTGGCTGAACAAGTACGCGGCGAGGCCAAACGGGGTATCGTTGGCAAGTCGTATGGCTTCGGCTTCGGTTTCAAAGCGCATCAAAGCGGCGACGGGTCCAAAGATTTCCTCTTTGACGATATCCATATCTGCTGTGACGCCGGTGACGACGGACGGCTGCACGAACAGAGCGCCGCTAGCGTCACCGGCTCCGGCAGTGCGTATTGTTGCCCCTTTGGCCACGGCATCGGCAACAAGCTGTTCAACCTTCTGTTTGGCCTCCGCGTTGATCAGCGGTCCAATAGACGACTTCGGATCGGTGCCAGGCGCAACGTGCAGCGTACCGGCAGCTTTCAAAAGGGCTTCAGCAAAACGATCATAGATGCCGGATTGAACGAGGATGCGATTAGCGCAAACGCAGGTCTGCCCGGCGTTGCGGTATTTGGAGGCCATGGCACCGGCAACGGCTTGATCTAAGTCGGCATCATCAAAGACAATGAGAGGCGCATTGCCGCCGAGTTCAAGCGTCAACTTTTTGACGGTGCCGGCGCACTGGCGGTACAGCGCCTTGCCAACAGCAGTTGAACCGGTGAAGGTCAGCTTGCGGACGCGGTCGTCGTCGCACAGCACTTTACCGATGGCAGGCGCGTCCATTGTCGTGATGACGTTGAACACACCTGCGGGAACGCCGGCATCGAGCGCAAGTTTGGCGACGGCGAGGGCGCACAGCGGCGTTTCTTCTGATGGCTTGACGACAATGGTGCATCCCGCAGCCAAGGCGCAGGCAACCTTGCGGGTGATCATGGCGATTGGAAAGTTCCACGGCGTGATGGCAGCGGCAACGCCAATCGGCTGCTTGATTGTGATGTAACGGCGGCTGGCAACGGTTGTTGGAATTGTGCGGCCGTAAGCGCGTTTGCCTTCTTCAGCGAACCATTCGACGAAGGAGGCCCCGTATGCAACTTCGCCGCGCGATTCCGAAAGCGGTTTGCCCTGCTCGGCGGTCATGAGCTGCGCCAAGCTTTCTGTTTCGGCCATGATCAGATCAAACCAGCGGCGCAGAATTATGGAGCGCTCCTTGCCGGTTTTGGCGGACCAGGCGGGCAGCGCCATGTGGGCAGCATCGATCGCGAGGCTGGCGTCTTTGGCGGTAAGATCGGGAACTCGTGCGATCTCTTTGCCGGTTGCGGGGTCGGTGACGGCAAACGTTTTCG
>JAYUCQ010000462.1:0-7917 GCA_043740265.1 Hyphomicrobium sp. | reverse complement strand
CGACCGACCGGTGGCGGCGTTGCGACAGCAGATCGTGCTTTGAAACGCCAAAGTGCCGCGAGATGATGCGAAGAATATCCTCGATCTTGATGCGGCGTGGCTCGATGCCCTGCACGAGATCGCGGATCACGGTTTCAGCGATGTCGAGCGTGATCGGCGTGCGCATATACTGCCACGTCGCGTAAAGCCGCGTGACTGCGCCCTCGAGTTCACGGCCGCTTTCGGTTAACCGTGAGGCCAGCAGTTCGAGCACATCGCGCGACAGCGTGAACGAGCTATCACCAGCGCGCTTTTCTGCCACTCGCTTTTCGAGAACCTTGTGGCGCAGCTCGTGATCGAAGCTGCCAAGTTCTGTGACAAGCCCGCGTTGCAAACGCGAACGCATCCGCTCGTTCAGACGGTCGATGTGGTTGGGCGCGCGGGCGGACGCCACGACGACTTGCTTGCCGCCATCGAGCAGCGCGTTGATGATGTGGTCGAACTCTTGCTCGGTACGCTCGCCGTGCAGGAATTCGAGATCGTCAATCAGCAGCATGTTGATGTTGCGGAAACGCTCTTTGAATGCGAGCGGATCAGAACTTCGCAATGCTTCGACAAACTGATAGCGAAAACGTTCGGCCGTCAGGTAAAGAACCTGGGCATTGGCAGAGCGGCGCTTCACTTCCCAGGCGATGGCGTGCAGAAGATGGGTTTTTCCCAAGCCAACGGAGGAGTGAATATAGAGCGGGTTGAAGCTTGGGTTGTCGGTCAGTGCAGTTTCGGCAACTTGGGTCGCGCCAGCATGCGCCATGCGGTTGGTGCCCCCGACGACGAAGCTGTCGAAGGTATAGCGCGGATCAAGTGGTGAGCCCTCAAGACCACCAGCAGACGTACGGGTGCCGGCCGACATGACCGGGCGAACGGTTGTCGACTTGGCCATCATATCTGGCGCGGCGGATCGCTGCGGTTCGCCGAACTCGCGGCCAGATTCTAAATTGCGCGGCTCGGGCTGGCGTTGGGCGGCATTGCCGGGCTGGCGCCAAATGACTTCGACCCGTTCGGTGCCTTTGAACTCGGCCTGACAGGCGGCAACAAGTTGATCGGAGTAGTGGGCCTGAATCCAATTGCGCACGAATTTGACCGGCACTGATACCTTGATCATCCGGCCGTCGAAGCTGTCGAACTCCATGGCGTTGAACCAACTGCCATAAATGTCGTCGCCGAGCTGGGCCTTGAGCATCGCGCGAACTTTTTGCCCACGTCCTTCGACGCCGGGAATTCCTGTGTCGCCGCCGAAATGTGTGCCCTCGGCAGTCGCTGATCCGTTGTCCGTCTTCTTGGCTGGCTGCATTTTAACTTCTCCCCGCATTACTAGTTCTAGAAAAACTCAAATCGCCTCTATTTTGGGTACAGTTGTCATCCCCCCTCAAACTGGGACTCCACCGCCTGCATCCAAAACTGTCCTTGTTGAGTGCTAGCCCTGCACCCAAGCCAAACCGGAGGCTTTCCAGCCCGCCGTTCGGCCTCGGTGGCGGTTGTGATCGAGTGGTCCCTCGAATCCTTCCGCCACGTTACGGCAGCGAGTGTAGCCCGCTCCCGCCATTGCTTCGGCAGCCATGCGGCTGCGTCCGCCAGACCGGCATATGAAAAAGACCTCATCGTCTTTGTTCACGCCGGCAGATTGCAGAGCAGCGGCAAGCCGCTCTGGGAACTGCGCGTCTATTCTGCTGTCGGGAAACGTTTGCCACTCGACGGTTACAACCGGCTTGCCGATCTGACTAAGATCGGGCAGTCCGACAAAGGCCCATTCGGCCCGTGTTCTGACATCGACAAGCACTGCGCGAGGGTCTGCCGAAAGGCTCGCCCACGTTTGTTCAACAGGCACGTCTGCGACGTCAACAGATTGCAACTGCTCCAAGAGCTTACCCCGACACCGCGACCGCGATTGGAATCGCAGACGCCCCCCTTCGTTAGACAAGACGTCGAGCACACTGCATCTTTGCCACCGAGCCGCTTAAGCCCGAGACTCTGAGTTGAATGCTCAATTATGACGATGAAACCAGGGACGCAAACTTATCTGCGCCCTGACACTCTACGCTCGTCTACTCGCCGGCCGGACAACCAGATGGCCTCAGGTACGTCCGCGCAGTTATTAACTAACGATTAACCGTTTTTATGCAACCCGCCGCGACGCGCCGAAAACGTCGAGCGGCATCGAAAAATATTTCCACAGCGCCAGTGCATAACTTGCGGAAATCATCACCGGCTGTGGATAAGAGCCCTGACTCCACAGGTGTTTTGGCTGCCGTGCCACCCAACTGAACAATGAATTTCAGAGCACGTAGCAGTGTCGTCAATTCGTCATTTTATGTTTGGAGGCCCTAACGGCGGATGACTTTCCAATTCTGCCCGAACGTCGCACTCGAGGGCTCAAACCGCTTGAATCCAGCGACTTAACTTACTTCAAAAAAAAACGGACCCTGATAGGGTCCGCTGTTCGTTGGTGCTATTTTACAACAGGGAGGAAAAGTCGTCCTGATGCCGGCATTCTTGAGGAATTAACCAGCCATCGCCTTCAGACGCTTGGTGAGGCGCGAGATCTTCCGGCTCGCGGTCTTCTTGTGCATCAATCCAGCTTGAGCTGTGCGCATCAAGATTGGGCCAGCAGCCTGGAGTGCGGCAGCAGCCTTCGTCCGGTCGCCACCCGAAAGGGCTTCCTCGACGGCGCGGACTTCGGTTTTGAGACGCGAGCGGCGAGCCTTATTAATTTCGGTGCGCCGGATCATTTTGCGTGCAGCTTTCTTTGCCGACGACGTATTAGCCATTGTATTTCCTCATCAAACTAGGCCTGCCCGTGCGCGCGTTGAGCCGCTTTTAAGCTGCTCCGGCGATCCATCAGGGTGGCTCCAAATGCGTCAACCGCCCGGAACCGAGATTCCGAGCGGCGTGGATGGCGGTTCTATAGCCTTGGAGATGCATCAGGTCAACGGCGCGCGTTGGCCGCGCGACGCATTTTTTGGGCGATTTTCATGAACTGAGCCGTGTTTTTGGGCGAATTCATGTAAGGTCCGCCGCGTTAACGGGGAGCGGGGGGCTTCCCGTTCGAAAATTTGGAGCAGACGCGCATGTCTTCACTGACGGCCTGGATGATCAGTTTAACGCTCAGCCTATGCACCATTATCCTTGCGGCTGGAGCGAATATGCCTGGTTTACACATGGCGGCCTCTGGCGCGGTCAGCCTCATTTTTTCCGTTCTCGCCATCCGCGAACACAACGCATTGGTGGCTGCGGGTGCCAACAAATTTACCATCGGGGGCTCCACCGCTCGCCATATCGGTCTCGTGTGGGCTTGGGGCGCGTTAGGCATCTTCGTGACCTACTTTCTGATCCTCGAGCAGCGCTGGCCGGAATGGCCTGGATTTTTCACTGGCTTCATTCTGGCAGGTGCGGGCTGCTTGTTGTTTGCCGGCATGCTCGACCGCGACGCGCAAGAAGGATCGAAAGATCAGTCGGTCATGAAATTCGGCCGTACGCTGGTGGCGCTGCAGCTCGCCGGCGTCGTGGTCGGAGTTGTCAGCTTGCTCGTAGACGGGAAGTTCCCACGCGATGCCAGCCACGCCGATTGGGCTGCGTGCAATATCTTCTTCTTTGGCGCTCTGGCGATTATCGCCATCAGCCTCAATGCGCTGCTATCGACGAAAAAATAATGCCATCAGATGAGCTGAGCAGAGATAGCGCGTTCAGATCCGCTTTTGTCTTGGCGATGCTGGGCGCGATCTTGTCCGCGGTCGCGATTTCTCACGCAGCAACACATCTCAACAAGGTATTGTCGGCGACATCTGCAGCTCTGTTCGCGTTGACGATCGCGCTCGCAGTTATCTTACTCGTTCACCGCATGCTGAAAACCCCCGCGCATGATGCCAACGTCATGAGTGCGCGCCTCGCGCTGCGCATGATGTCGGCATTGAGCGCCATCGTTTACGGGTGGGCCGCAGCGGCTATGTTCCTCGTTTATATCGAATCCGGACTGACGTGGCGGCACGGCTGGCAATATGGCTCGTTGTTCACTGTGATTGCGCTTGGCTTGATAAGCTACGTGCGCAATCTGCAGCACAGCGATCATCCTGCCAGCGCCAAAAAAGCGATAGCGGCATCGGCGTTATTCGCGGCCGTCCACGGCGCGGCTGCGGCGGCAGTTGCGGTGTGGATCTTCCTGTCCGGCAAACTCGACACGATAAAGGGCGATTGGGCGGCCAACCACATCTTTTTGGCGAGCGCCATAGCTCTGGCAATGTTGGGCGGTTTAACAGTTCTGACCCAAAATCTTGTGAAAAAGCGCGGCTAAGTTCTATTTCTGACATTTCGGACAATGGAAGGTGGACCGCCCGGTTTGCACGATGCGTTTGATGTCGCCGCTGCATCCGGTTCGCAGACATGGCTCGCCAGCGCGGTCATAAACGCGAAATGTTTTCTGATAGAGACCGGAGCCGCCGTCTGCATGGCGGTAATCCTTCAACGTCGAGCCGCCCGCTTTGATGGCGTCGCGCAACACTAATTTCACGGCAGCAGCCAGTGCTTCAGAGCGAGCATGAGGCTGGCCATTGCGTGCACACAACGATTTGGCCGGGCGCAACGGTGATAGGCCGGCGCAGAACAGCGCTTCGCAAACGTAGATGTTGCCCAAGCCCGCGATGACGCGCTGGTCCATCAGCAACGACTTTAAATTGACCTTCTTTCCCTTGGCGCGTGCTGCGAGATAGGCCGCGTCAAAGCCTTGTCCCAAAGGCTCCGGACCCATTGCGGAAAACATTGGGTGGGCGTCAAGATCGGCGGACTTGACGAGCAGCATGAAACCGAACCGGCGCGGGTCGTTGTAGGTGACGATATGGCCGCCACCGGTATGGAACACGATGTGGTCATGCTTGCCATCGGCGCCGGTATTGCGGTCGTACGTGCCAATGATTTCCGGCGCACCAGATCGGCTGACTGTGAAGCGCCCGGTCATACCCAGATGCATCACCAGCGCTTCACCGCTCGACAGTTCCGCGATGAGATATTTCGCGCGGCGGGTTAGACGAACGACCGTCGTGCCCGTCAGCCGCTCGACAAACTTGTCCGGCAAGGCAAACCGCAAATCGGCGCGCCGGTTTTCCACCCGTGACAACAGACGCCCGACCAACACTGGCGCGAGCCCTAACCGCACGGTCTCGACTTCAGGCAACTCGGGCACGCTCGGTCGCTCCTAAGGATTATGACTTCAAGACTTAACAGCGCCTCGGCGCGGAAAACCGAATAATTCGATTGTCATAACGGTATGCAATGTACACCGTTCATTATTGCTTGATGGTTATGTTCCGCGCCAACCTCCTCTCTCGTATATTAGGGATTTGCCGACGGTGGCCGTTTCTGAACTCTTAACCGCAGTAGCAACGCAAAGGGCGGGTAATCGCTCGCGCGTTCTCAAGTCTGCGATGATCTCGTTTTCCGGCGGCCAGGCAACGCTGGAATGCGTGGTGCGCGACTATTCAGCCACGGGCGCCCGTTTGCGCATGCAGGGCCTTGGTGGGCCGCCAGACACATTCGAACTGCTCATCGAGCTTGATGGCATCAAGGTTGACTGCGAAGTCACCTGGCGCCGTGGCCAGGAATGCGGCGTAAAGTTCATTTCGCCCATCCAGCGGGTCGCGCCTCAGCGTAAACAGGTTGTAACCGCGCCATCGGATCCGAATGCCAAGATCTCGTTGCGGCGGGTCCCTCGTGGCGCAAGATAGCCGCAAGGTGTCCGAGCGAAATCGCCTCAGCGGGCGGTTGGCCGAGCCGCAAGGTTTGCGCTAAGGTCAGGCCATGTCGAACCTAACGCCAGACCCAGGCTCCGAGCCGACGACCAGTTTCGGTTTCAAAGACGTGCCCGAGAGCAACCGGCAAGGCCTTGTCAATCAGGTGTTCGCCGCCGTTGCCGAACGCTACGACCTCATGAACGACCTGATGTCGGGCGGGCTCCACCGGCTTTGGAAAAACGATTTTATAGCCTGGCTCAACCCGCCGCGCGGCGACCGGCCATTCCGGTTGTTGGATGTCGCTGGCGGCACCGGCGACGTCGCCTTGAAATTCGCCCATGCAAGCGGCGCCGGGTCAACCGCCGTCATTTGCGATATCAGCCCTGAAATGCTGGCCGTTGGGAAACGCCGTATAGCAGAAGCAAACGTTGGCCATCGCATCACGTGCGTCGAGGGCAACGCTGAAAGCCTGCCATTTGCTGCCTCAAGCTTTGACGCCTACACGATCGCCTTCGGCATTCGCAATGTCACCCACATCGACGCGGCGCTTAAAGAAGCCTATCGCGTTTTAAAGCCGGGCGGCCGCTTTCTGTGTCTGGAATTTTCGCACGTCCAAATGCCCGTGCTCGACCAGCTCTACGCTTTTCATTCATTTGAGGTCATACCCAGGCTCGGCCAATTGGCCGCCGGCGATCGCGATGCGTATCAATATCTCGTCGAAAGCATCGCCAAGTTTCCAAACCAGGAAGCGTTCGCCAAGATGGTTCGCGCGGCGGGCTTTGAACGCGTTACTTACCGCAACCTGACGGGCGGCATCGCGGCGATGCACTCGGGCTGGAAAATCTAGAGCTGCCGTCCGCGACTTCGTGTCAGCGCCAACATTGACCTCCACGGTGGAAGCAGAATACCTTGGCCGCCGGGGGCTTGATAACGCCCCTGGTCTTGGCTGGAGGGGAGATATTTCATGAAATCTTTTCGTCTTGGTTTGGTAGCGATCGCAGCGTTCTCGATGATCGGCGCTGGTTCTGCATTTGCTGAATGTGTCGGCAAGGGTGCCGTGGCGACCTCAGGGTCGGAGAAAGATGCCAAATGGTTTGCCATGGAAACGATGGTGCAAGCCGTCAGCTGGGGGCTGTGGCCAGGCTGGCTGCAAACCGGTAAAGTGGCTGGCTATAGCGTCAAGAACGAGCGCTATAAGTGCAATCCCGACGGCGGTCAGGTGACCTGCCATGGCCGGGCCACGTTCTGCACCGCGGGCAAATAAACGCTTTGCATCGTTAAAACCGGTGGCGGCGACAGACGTTCGCCGCCGGTACATCGCAGCCGTTCAACTGCCGAATTTACCGCGGCATGGCGGCACGCTTGACCTCGGCCTGCGGCCGGGCAAAGTGCGCGTTTGAAGCTGGAGAGTTAACGCGCGCACCATGGCTGGAGTTTTACTCAACAGTTTGCGGCTTGCCCGCGCCGGTCTCGTTCTAGCACAACATGGCGTCCGCTTCGTCCCCAAAGGCATTGCAGTACCTTGGCCGTTGAAGCTGGCGCGGATCATCACGCTGCCGTTGCGCTTTATCATGGCGCCGTTCCGCTGGGGCAAGCCCAAGCAATCGCGCGTAGCAGCCGCGCTGACGGAGCTGGGTCCGAGCTATATCAAGCTTGGCCAGTTTTTCGCCACCCGCGCCGATGTCATCGGCCCCGAACTCGCCGCCGACTTGAGCCAGCTGCAAGATAAGCTGCCGCCGTTTCCGATGCGCCAGGCGATCGAGGCAGTGGAAACTGAACTGGGCGGCAAACTGGCCGATCATTTCGTTGAATTCGGACCACCCGTGGCTGCCGCCTCTATCGCGCAGGTGCATAAAGCCGTTGTGATCGAAAACGGTGTGCGCAAATCCGTCGCCGTTAAAATCTTGCGCCCCAATGTCGAAAAAAGGTTCAAGCGCGATCTCGACAGCTATTACTTTGCCGCCCGCATCGTGGAACGTCTGCACGCGCCGACGCGCCGCTTGAAGCCCGTCGCCGTCATCGACAATCTGGCGCACACCACTGACCTCGAAATGGATCTGCGGCTTGAAGCGGCCGCCATTTCCGAGATGGCCGACAACATCAAGACCGACGAAAATTTCCGCGTGCCCGTTGTCGATTGGCGCCGCACGTCAAAGCGCGT
>JAYUCQ010000461.1:0-3268 GCA_043740265.1 Hyphomicrobium sp. | reverse complement strand
TGTGGCTGCGATCGGCACCGAATTGCAGACGTTTCGGATCGGGCTCGACGCTGCGGTCGGTGCCGTAGAAGATAGGCACGATGTCGAAGGCTTTCGGTTTTGCGGCCAACGCCACAGTAGGCTTCGCCGGTTGCGTCAGTCCGCGTTCACGCGTCACCCCATCATCAGGCGAACCGCCGCTGGCTTGCGGGGCCGGGGCAGGTGAGGCGGGCGCGGGTGAAGCTGGTGCGGGTGGAGGAGGTGCTGCGCCAATCGATCCGCCGCCGCCACGGGGCGAGTCCTGCGGTTGGCCATAGCCGGACGAACTACTCGTATTGTCGTTTTCCGTTTCACGATCATGCCAAGCCTTTCTTTCCATCTCGGCCTGCTCTGCCTCCGGCATCGGCGGCTTGGCCGCTGACTTGGGCGGCGGCGGCGGAGGTGCCGCTGCGGGCTCTTCGGCCGAGGGTTCGCTAGCAGGTGCGTCTTCGCCGCCCGCTGCCGTCTTGTCGTCACCCTCAGGCGCCGGGACTTGCGGAGGTGGCGCGCCAGCCGTTGGGCCATTGTTCTGTGAGGACTCCGACTTTGGCGGCGCAGGAATTTTCGGAGCGTCGCTGCAGGCGCTCAGCGCCGCGCCGAGGGGCAGCAAAAGCGCAAGACATGCGACGGTTAAACGAGGGCGCGGCGCAAAACCTCTGCAAAATAAAAACATGAGAACCCCTCTTCCCGGCCCAAGGCCGAGCCACAATGGTCTTAGTCTATAAAGCTGCAAGGCTTCCGGCAATCTATCGCGGTCGCGAGGCGGTCATGACAGGCAACAGCGGCGAAATCCCGGCTTGCGGCGGCCGTCATTTTCGGCCCATGGTCCGGAAACATTCTAAGGCCGCGATAAAACACAACAATGTCAGTCGTATCCGCACCCGCACATCGCATTCCCGTTGAGGACTACGTCTCCGGCATCGCCAGTGGAGACCGTGCCTTGCTGGCGCGGGCCATCACTTTGGTTGAGAGCACCAATCCCGAACACGGGCGTTTGGCGCAAGCCGTGTTGCAGCAGCTTCTGCCGCGAACGGGCAATGCGATACGCCTCGGGATTACCGGCGTCCCGGGTGTCGGCAAATCGACAACGATTGACCAGCTCGGCATGAATTTGATCGCCGAGGGCAAGCTCGTCGCCGTGCTGGCGATTGACCCGACGTCGAAGCGGACGGGCGGATCGATCCTCGGCGACAAGACTCGGATGAGCGATCTGGCGCAAGAAAAGAACGCGTTCATCCGCCCGTCGCCGTCGTCGGGCACGCTCGGCGGCGTGACCAAAAAAACCCGCGAGACCTTGGCGCTGGTGGAAGCTGCCGGATTTGACGTGGTCATTGTTGAGACCGTGGGCGTTGGCCAATCTGAGGTTGCCGTCGCCGATATGGTCGATTTCTTTCTCGTCATGCTGCTGTCGGGTGGCGGCGACGATTTGCAGGGCATCAAAAAAGGCATCATCGAACTCGCCGACATGATCGCCATCAACAAAGCCGACGGCGACAACATCAAGCGGGCTGAAAGCGCGGCTTCGGAATATCGCGGCGCCTTGCAGATTTTTACGCCCCACGGCGCGACCTGGTTTCCGCCTGTCGTGACAGTTTCCGGGCGCGATAATCGCGGGCTCAAAGAGCTTTGGGCCAAAGTTATCGAACACCGCGAGAAGATGATGGCGACGGGGGAGTTTACGGCGCGGCGGCAATCTCAGGCCGTTGCCTGGATGCGCGACATGATCGAAGCCCGCATGATGGCGGCGCTGAAAGCCAACCCGCAGGTGGCCGCTGAACTCTCAGGCATTGAAGCGTCCGTGGGCAATGGCACGCTGCTTCCCACCCTCGCCGTCGACCGGATTATGCGGCTGATGGGGATTTAAAATCGGCAATACGCTGAGCCCACTTGCGAATTCCAGTTATCCACAGGCTCCATCGAAAACCGCCGGAATAGAAGCCGGACTATGCCGTTGTCTTCCCAGAACCGGCGAACTTACCTGTTTGTTTCGCGTCACAAAGTGAGTTCACGGGCGACGTCTCGGACGTAACTGCGTATCAGGAATCGAGACGACCCAGGAAGGTGAGACCAGTCCCCGCAAACTGGTCTCACCTTCTTTTCTTTTGAGTGTCGGGCTTTTCTTTTCGGTGTCTGGCTTTTCCTTTCGGTGCTCGGCTTTTATTTAGAGCACCAAGCGCTGCATCCCTTATGCTGGCCAAATGCCAAGGCCGACGCATCCCAAAACAGGAAATATTGATCGCAGACCTGTCGCACTGTTGACGGGGTTTGGGCCGTTTCCGGGCGTTGCGGAGAACGTCACGGGCCGGCTGGTGGCTGAAGTCGCGCGTCAGGCACGGCTGCTTTTTCCGGGATACCGTTTTGAAACTGACGTGCTGCCAACAGAGTGGCAGACGGCACCACAACGATTGGTAGCGTTGTTGCAGGATTTGAAGCCGGAACTGGCACTGCTATTCGGCGTCGCCAAGGACGCGCGCGGCTTTCGTATAGAGACTGAGGCTGCGAATTCATGCTGGGCATCACCCGATGCCGCCGGATTGACACCCCTCGCGCCGGTCCTCGTTCACGGTGCGGTGGCGGCGTATTCCACGACGCTGCCAACGGACTCCATTGTACGGCGGCTGAAGTCGCTCGGCGTACCCGTCTCAATCTCGAACGATGCCGGCGGATATCTGTGTAATGCTGCGCTCTATCACGCACTGCATGCGATTGAATCGGCGGGACATCCGTGCCGAGCGGGCTTCATCCACATCCCGGATGATCTGTCAAAGCCGCCGCTAACTTTAAAGGACGCGATTGCTGGCGCTCTTGAGATTATTGGCGTGTCGCTTCTAAACGTAAATGCTGATCTGGCTCAAAAAGCCAATCCGAAATGTTGACGGTGTCGCGATTCCACTCCCCTTAACGGGGAGGGGTCAGGGGTGGGGTGACGAGCTTGGCGGGATGCTTCTTTTTTGGATTGAACAAGTCCAGGCTTCTTTGATCAACTGCTCCTACCGGTCTCGCGGCGCTCCCCCCACCCCAACCCCTTCCCGCGAGGGGGAGGGGCTGACTCTCACGCCAATAACCAACTTGCTAACGTTAACGCTTGGGGCGGTGGCGCAGGGTTTGCTTGGTAAATGCAAAACCCTGGAGATTTGCGATGACGTTCAACCGCCGTTCTATTCTGAGTGCCGGTGTGTGTGCCGGTGTTGGCCTTGGCGCCACCGCAGTCGCAGCCAACGCTGGCCAGGCTAAGGCGCCTCCCGAAACG